>JANOOV010000090.1:0-7404 GCA_031421535.1 Gammaproteobacteria bacterium | reverse complement strand
CTAAACTGTCACGCGATTGGCGTAACTCCGCTTCGGTGCTGCGCAAGGTGGCGATGTGTTTTTCAATACTGGCCGCCATCGCGTCGAAGGCCCGACCTAATTGGGCGACTTCGTCGCTGCCCGACAAATTAGCCTTGGCGGCAAGATCGCCGCTGGCAAAACGCTGCGCGGTGGTGGTGACGACACTCAAGCGGCGCGTCAACAAATGCCCGATCATGATGCTGATCGCGGCAATAAAAATAATGCCTGACGCAGCGATGGTGACGCCCAAATCCATTGCAGCGCGGTTAGCCGCGAGCAATTCGCTGTGCGAAAAATTAATCGCCAGCAGGCCCAGGCGACCGGACACATTGGTGATTTCCTGCGTGCGCCAGAAACGTTCCTCGGTATCCACCAGCATCGGCCGACGCATGCCGATATCATCGACAATGCTGCTGACCACGACACGATCATTACGGTCAACCAGCAACACCCGCACCATGTGCGGGTCGGCCACGGATTGTTCGATGTAGGGTTGCAAGTCATCGTATTCGGCGGTGAGCAGCGCCGTGCGGCTCAGATCACTCAGCAGATTGATCTGCACGCTCTCGGTCACCGCCCATTGCTCGCGGTTGGACTCGGTGTATTTCTTGAGTGTAGTGCCCAATGCCAGCACCATCACCACGGCTTCGAGGCACAGGATGACGACCGCGATACGATATTTAAGCGAAAGCCGGAACATGCTGTCGTGGCCGCTGTAGGGAGAAATTTATTCGCGCGGAAATTTGCGCACAACGTTGTAATCGTCGTTGGTCACGGGAGTGAAGGGAGTCATTTTCCCGCGTTCAAGAATCACCTTGCCTTCGGGGGTGTTCGCCCACGACATGATGTTCTCAAGCAACAGCTCTCGATCTTTAACCGGAACGCGCGGATGCGCCGCAAACAAGGTGTGTGGAATCGATTCGGATTCGGACATGATGCGCATCTCGATTTTCATGCGCTTGTTGAAATATCGCAGCGGGGGACCTCCGGCGCCGCATGCCGCCGACGCCTCAATCAATACCTGTTGCATACAGGAAATATGCGAACGGAAATACACCAGGGTCACGTCTTGACCCGGCACTAATCCATTTTTGCGCAGATGCAGCCGTGCCAGCTGGCTGACAGCAGAATCAATCGGCGGCAGGGAAACCCGCTTGCCGCGCAAGTCATTCAGGGTTTTTACGGTAGAATCGGGCGCGGTAACAAACAGCGCCTTGAGCTGCTCACCACGCGCCGCCAACGGCACATAGCCATGCTGATCAGCCGCGCGCACATAGTCGAACGGCTGCATGAAAGAAACATCGAACTCCTGGTTGGCGAGTCTATCGACATAAGCTTCGAAACTGGAGCTGGTCGTGAATTGCACCTTGCGACCCAGCACGCGCGCAAACTCTGCAGCGATGGGTGCGAATACCTGCTCCAGTTCACGCGGCGGCAGAAACGGAAATACGCCGAAGATGTACTCTGGCTGCGGCGCGCTGACGGGGGCGGCGCCGATGGGTACAGCGATAGCCGACGTTGACAACCCGTTACCCAGAAGAAATATCAATACCACGCACGTACGCGTTACTACCGTCGAAATGTTCAGCCCCTGCTTTTGATCAAACACAACCGCCTCCCATGTTTCCTACCACCTGCCCGTGCGGATACCCTATCGGCACCCGCCCCCAGCCTCTTGAGCACACCCATTAGACGCTGGACACCGCATGCGATCAAGCCCGTCCATAAACTGTCGATGCGGGCATGCCATTTTATGTGTCATCGCAAGCGCCGGAATAAATCATCACGACCCGGCGCAAAGCCAGCGCCGACGCGAATGACCACCAAGGTAAATAACACGATGAACATTGCGGCGCGCTTTATTACCCGGAACCGGGAGTCGAATGCAGCTTGACTAAAAACGCCCTTCCCGCAACATCCGCAACGTGCAATCGTTTATAACTTCTATTCCGTGCACGGTCAGTGCGGTTTCCAACACCGACGATTCCGTACCTGGATTCAGCACCACGCGCGTCGGACGTAACGTCACCATATCGTCGATCAGCGCCGTACTGCGCTGCGGCCCCACATACACGCTGAGCGTAAACACCACGTCGTGAATCGCGCGCAGATCTTTTGCCACCGGCAAATCTTCGATGCGTGCCACGGCAGGATGCACCGGGATCACGGTGTAGCCGTACGCTTTCAGCAAACGCACCGCCTGATTGGAAAAGCGCTCAACTTTGGGGCTTGCGCCCAGCACCACGACGACTTGCCTGGTTGTCGTCATTTGCGCGCGAATCGCATCTCCGGTTTGAATTCAAACACCTGTTCCAGGTTAAAAGTACGAATCAGTTGCGCGACCGCGTCCGGCCCATGCTCGAGCTCCACTTCGGCGCGAATCAACTTCGTGTCGCTCATGGAGTCCTCTGCTGCACTTGTGCCGGATGATCCACCAGAAAACAATTCACGCGATGCGTGTTGCTCACACCCCGCGCATCGGGATACTGCTCACGACACTGCGCCATCACCTGCGGACAACGCGGATGAAAATGACACCCGCGCGGCGGATTCACCGGCGACGGCAACTCACCTTCCAGGCGCACCATCGGCGCGCGCGTTTGCACATCCATTTTGGGCACCGCAGATAACAGCGCGCGGGTGTAAGGATGCTGGGGATTACGCAGCACTTCATCAACGTTGCCGCGCTCGACGATACGCCCCAGATACATTACCGCAACCTCGTGCGCCAGATATTCCACCACCGAGATATTGTGCGTGATGAACAAATAGGCCAGACCCATTTGATCTTGCAGGCTCTTGAGCAGATTCAAAATCTGCGCCTGCACGGAAACATCCAGCGCACTGGTCGGCTCGTCGCAAATGATGAGTTTTGGTTCTACTGCCAAAGCGCGTGCGATGCAGATACGCTGACGCTGACCGCCGGAAAATTCATGTGGATAACGATGTTTCGCTTCGGGCGACAGTCCCACCTGCGTCAGCAAGCGGTCGATGCGCTGCTCGCGATCTTGTGGCGATAAACCCACGCCCAGCGCCAGCATGCCCTCTTCGATAATCTGGCGCACCAGCATGCGCGGGTTCATCGACGAGAACGGGTCTTGAAAAATAATCTGCACGTCGCGCCGCCGCAGGCGTAGCTGTTCTTTGCTCAGCGCCAACAGGTCGATGTTGTCGAATTGCACCTGACCGCCGGTCGGCCGCACCAGTTGCAGCACACCTTTCGCCACCGTGGTTTTGCTGCAGCCGGACTCACCCACCAGCGCCAGCGTGCGCCCTCGCGGAATATCCAGTGACACGCCATCGACGGCTTTCACGTGGCCAACCACGCGCTGGAATAATCCTTTGTGAATCGGAAAGTGCACTTGCAGCGTGTTGACGTGCAGGAGACTGGCGCCGCCCGCTGCGCTTTCCGTCACGGTGCGAGTCGGCGAACCCACTGGCGCACTGCGCGTCGTCGCCTGCGGTACGTCGGTATCGTAAAGATGACACCGAACCCCATGGGCGTTTGCACCGGCGATCCAACGCGGCACGCGGACGTGGCATGCCTCCCACGCCCAGTCGCAACGCGCTGCAAAACGGCAACCCGTGAACTCCTGCGCCAGCGACGGCACCGCCCCGCGAATCACCGCCAGCGACTGGCCACGCTTGTGCATCGTGGGCACGGATTCAAATAGTTTTTTTGTGTACGGGTGTTGCGGAGCGGCGAAGAAAGTCTTGCGGTCCGCGATCTCGACAATTTGTCCGGCATACATCACCGCCACGCGGTCGGCCATCTCGGCTACCACGCCCAGGTCGTGGGTGATCAGCAAAATGGACATGCCGCGCTGTTTTTGCAAGGTGCGTAGCAGTTCCAGCACTTGCGCCTGAATGGTCACGTCCAGCGCCGTGGTCGGTTCGTCGGCGATCAACAGTTCAGGATCGCCCGCCAGCGCAATCGCGATCATCACGCGCTGCTTCATGCCGCCGGACAACTGGTGCGGGTAGTCGTCGTAGCGCCGCTGCGGATCGGAAATACCGACCGCCGCCAGCAACTCGATCACCTGCGTCCGCGCCGCATCACCGCGCAGCGGTTTGTGCCGCAGCACACTTTCGATAATTTGCGCGCCCACCGTCATGACCGGATTCAGGCTGGTCATCGGCTCCTGAAAAATCATTGCGATGCGTCGGCCGCGCACGTTGCGCATCGCGCTCTCCGGCAACGCCAGCACATCCTCGCCGCCCATACGCACCGCACCGCCCACGATGCACCCCGCCGGTTGCGGCACCAGCCGCATGATCGACAGCGACGTCATCGACTTGCCGCAGCCCGACTCGCCGAGCAACGCGAAGGTCTCGCCCTTGGCGATCTCAAAACTGATGTCGTCAACCGCGCGTACCGCGTTGGCGCCCGCGCCGAACCAGGTCTTTAGATTTTCAACTTGCAATAACGCTTCGGACATTTTGCTCTCGTCGGTTCGTTAAGTCGTCGCGATGCTCAATTCGATTTCCACGCGTGTGCGATTTCTACGACTTCGCTCCGTATAACATTCGCGTTACCCGACCGAGGGTCCGCGTTAATTACGGTAGGTTTTTTGAAGGTGCTACTACTTGCACTCCATGCGTTCAAAAACGTAGTTATTCTCGACTCTGGAGTCCTTGTCAAAATACACCGAGCACACTTTATCTTTGATTAAATCCGGCACTCGCTTGGACAGCACCACGTTGGTATGTGTATAGCCGCATTCGATCCAATACCCTATGTCGCTGTTTGTTTTTTTGAAAAGCTTCCAGGTCGAAACATGTTTTTTACCCACGGTTTTTTGCTCGCGGGGGTGTAATGAGGCCAACTCACTGGGCGGGCCAAGATAGAAAGTGACTCCCGAAACCTTGATACGCATTGCCTCATTACCAACATCCCAATCTGGCGATGGAGTGGTCGCCTTTTGTGAAACCTCAACAGTGGGTGGACACAACAGTTCTTCGTTGGCCTGCGCCCCGAAGGGACCGCCGAACAGGATGAACCATGCTAGTCGGGCATAGCGATTTTTGATCATCGTCGTTTACTCGATTACGGAGAAATGGTTGCCATCATTGCTCACATTCTCAGGATCATTCGGATCGCCACTCCAGCGAAGGGTACGGATATGAACGCCCTTATCTATACGACTTGTAAATTGGTCGTAAACCTGAATTCCCTTTGCATCATGGGAGATGTAGATGGCCGCATGATTGCCGTGACGTTGGTTCGGGTACTTGCCATTTGCATCGAAGGTTGCAATTGCGGTTCCCGCTTGAATGCTCACATTTCCGCGTACCGGATCACCTTTCCGCCATGTGCTGGTGTGCGGCGCACTGGCGCAGTGCTGTACCAAGGCGACGCATTCACCGTTGCCGACAAGGGTTCCCATGTGAAAGGCTGCGTGCTCTTTCTGACAAACATACGGCATATTTAATGGCCCATTGAAGTGAATGTAGAGAACCCTGACTACTGGTTGATCAGTATCGAGACGTTGCCTCCACCATTCGTCACGGCAAGGTCTGGTCTACTGTCGGAGTTGAAATCGCTGATGACGACATGAGCCGAGCCATTTCCCGCAGGGTAGCCGGTGGCTGCTCCGAAGGAACCCGTTCCAGTTCCGAGTAAGACTGAGGCGACGCCACTGCTGGCCACAGCGAGATCAAGTTTGCCGTCAGCGTTGATATCACCAACAGTGACGGAGGTGAGTTGTGTCCCCAAAAGAAAGTTGGCGGGTGTGCCAAAAGAGCCCGTGCCGGTTCCAAGCAGGATCGACACGATGCCGCTGCCGATATTGGCCACGGCGAGATCCAGCTTTCCATCGGCGTTGAAATCCCCGGTCGCCACGGAGCGCGGCGCTTGCCCTACCGGAAAGTTAGTGGCGGCAGCAAAGGAGCCGCTGCCATTTCCAAGTAAAATCGAGACGTCGTTGCCGAGATAATTCAGCACCGCAAGGTCCGATTTTCCATCGGCGTTGAAATCACCGATCACCAGTGAAATAGGCGTCGCTGTGGTAACAACGGGAATAAGGGTGGGTGCGCCGAAGAAACCAGTCGCGGTTCCAAGCAGAATCGAGACACTCTCGCTGTTGAAATTACCGATGTAGTTCACTACAGCGAGATCCGACTTTCCGTTGCTGTCGAAATCTCCCACGGCCACAAAAAACGGGCTTATGCCCGCTGCAAAAGTAGGAGGCGTGGCGGCGCTAAAACCTCCTGCCCCATCCCCCAACAGGAGCGAGACGTTGGCGTTGGCGGTACCGTTATTAGTGACGACAAGATCGGATTTGCCGTCACCGTCAAAATCGCCAACCGCCACCGAGGTTGGGTTGGTTCCGGCGGGAAAGTTGATAGCGGTATTGAAGCCCCCCGCTCCGCTTCCTGTCAGGATCGAAATATTATTGCTTCCTGGATTGGCCACGACGAGATCGCGTTTGCCATCACCGTTGAAATCTCCAACCGCTGATAATGACGGCTGACTGCCGACCGCAAAATTCGTCGGCGACTTGAAGGTGCCGGACGGCGAGACGAACGTGATGTTGAGCAGTACCGAAACGTTTGCACCGCCACTATTTGCTGCGGCAAAGTCCGATTTTCCATCCGCATTGAAATCCGCAATCGCGACCGAGGTGGGAGCTGCGCCCGCAGCAATATGGGTTTCCGTACCGAAGGTCCCTGACCCGCTCCCCAGCAACACCGACACGTTGTTACTCAAGGTGTTTACCACGGCAAGATCGGGTTTGCCGTCGGCATTAAAATCTCCGACTTTTACACCTGTCGGGTTCATCCCCACGACAAAGTGGGTTGCAGCGCCCAACGCACCCGTCCCGATCCCAAGCAGAATGGCGACGTTATTGTTAGTGCCGCTACTGCTGCTGCCCGTCACGGCGACGTCGGCTTTTCCATCCAGGTTGAAATCGCCCACGGTAATCGCGCTCAGGCTTCCTGCCACAACAAGGGTGCTGGCAGCACCGAACACGCCATTTCCAGTGCCCAGAAGAATGGAGATGCTGCCGCTGCTATTGCTACTGTTAGCGACTACGAGGTCGGGTTTGCCATCCGCGTTAAAATCACCGGTCGCCACCGAAATCGGGAGGGAGCCCACTCCATAGTTAATGGCGGCTCCAAAAGAGCCGGTTCCGGTTCCAATCAGGATCGACACGTTGTTGCTATTGATATTAGCAACGGCGAGGTCTAGCTTGCCGTCCGCGTTGAAATCCGCAACCGCCACCGAGACGGGATTTGTGCCGGCGGTAAAAGGGGTTGCGCCTCCGAAGGTGCCCGTGCCCGTTCCGAGCACCACTGAAACATTGTTGCCGCCAAAGTTGGCGGTGACGAGATCGAGATGCCCATCGCCATTGAAGTCACCAACGGCGATAGACTGTGGCG
>JANOOV010000089.1:0-22161 GCA_031421535.1 Gammaproteobacteria bacterium | reverse complement strand
TGGAAAAAATGTTTGGCGGCAAATCGTAGCGTGCGCCGCGCGCACCATCCGTAAACCGAGGAAACTTTGCGCATTTACCGGAAATTAGGCTGGTACTTCCGACTGCACTGGCAACGCTACGCCGCCGCAATGGCGGCGTTGTTTATCGTCGCCGCGTTGTTACTGGTGCCGCCGTGGCTGACCGGCCGCGTGGTGGATGCGGTCGCGCAACACACACTCACGACGACGCAATTGACCGGTTACATGGTGTTGCTGGTCGCGGTCGCATTGGCGGTGTACGTGCTGCGTTACGCGTGGCGGCTGTTATTGTTCGGCGCATCGTATCGGTTGGCGGCGCTGCTGCGCCAACGCATTTACCAACATCTCATGCTGATGGCCCCGGCGTTTTTTCAGCGCCATAACACCGGCGACCTGATGGCGCGCGCCACCAACGACGTCACCGCCGTGGAACAGACTGCCGGGGAGGGAGTGTTGTCATTATTTGACGGCGTGGTCACCGGTGTGTTGGTGTTGATCGTGTTGTTCGTGGCGCTGAGCTGGAAGCTCACATTGTTGGCGCTGGTTCCGTTCCCGGTGATGGCGTATTTCATGTGGCGCTACGGCCGTGAATTGCATAATGCCTTTGGCCAGGCGCAGGCGTGTTTTTCCGAGTTGAACGAAAAAACCCAGGAAGGCATCGGCAATATCCGTTTGGTCAAAGCCTTCGGTTACGAGGCACGCCAGCACGCGGTATTTGCCGCAGCCACGCAACGCGCTTCGCAGGCGAATCTGCGCGTCGCGCGCGTTGATTCAAAATATCGACCTACGGCACATCTGACCGTCGGCAGTTCGTTTTTTATCAGCATCGCGGGCGGTGCGGCGTTGATTCAGCGCGGCGAGCTGACGGTCGGCGAACTGACCAGTTTCATCATGTACCTCGGCTATCTCACCTGGCCGATGTTCGCGGTCGGCTGGGTGCTCAACATCGTCGAACGCGGCAGCGCCGCCTATCAGCGCATCGAGCAACTGCTCAATACGCCGCCGGAAATTGCCGACACCGGCACCCGCGCGAGCCTCACTACGCCGCGCGTGGAGTTTGACATCAAACATTTTAAGTATCCGGGTGGGCGCGGCGACGTGCTCAAGGATGTTCATGTAACAGTCGAGGTCGGGCACACGCTGGGCATTGTCGGCCACACCGGTGCGGGCAAAAGCACCTTGCTGCATTTGCTCCAGCGCCTGTATGAAGGCGCGGGCGCGCAGGTTCGGATGGGTGGTTTTTTAGTGCATGACTACCTGTTGAGCGTATTGCGCGGCAACATTGCGTTGGTGCCGCAAGAAGCGTTTTTGTTTTCCACCACGGTGGCGGACAACATTGCGCTTGGCAGACCGCAGGCGACGTCGGAGGAAATCCGTCACGCGGCGCAATTGGCTTGCGTAGACGAGGACATCCAGCGGTTCCCCGATCAATACCAGACACTGGTGGGCGAGCGCGGTATCACGCTGTCCGGCGGACAGAAACAACGCATCGCCATTGCGCGTGCGTTGTTGCTCGACGCGCCGCTGTTGGTGCTCGACGACGCGCTGTCGGCGGTGGACATGCGCACCGAACGCGCCATTCTTGACACTTTACGCACGGCGCGGCGTGGGCGTACCACGCTGATCGTCAGTCACCGTCTTTCAGCGGTGGCCGAAGCGAATCAGATCATCGTGCTGAATCACGGCAGCATCATGGAGCACGGCACGCACCAGCAGCTCATGGCGCACGACGGTTGGTACGCGCAGATGTACCGGTATCAACAGTTGGAGCACACCTTGGAAGTGGAGATGTAGATGAAGACTTCTACCACACGCACTTTTTTACGTCTGCTGAGTTACGCCCTCACCGACCGGCGGTTAGTACGCAGCGCCGTGGTGTTGCTGTTGATCGCCACGGCCGCCGACGTGGGCAGCCCGCTGCTCATTAAAATGTTTATCGACGACCACCTCGTCATAGGCGACTGGTCAGTCACGCCGCTTACGTTGCTTGCGTGCGGTTACGTCGGACTGCAATTGATCAATGCCGCAGCGAATTATGTCCAGGCTTTACAATTTTCCACACTGGCGGTTAATGGCGTGCAGGCGTTGCGCGTAGCGGCGTTCGCGCGCGTGCTGCGCATGCCGCTGAGCTTCTTCGATCGCACGCCAGTCGGCGCGCTGGTGTCGCGGCTGACCAACGACACCGAGTACGCGCGCGAGATGTATGTCGATGTGCTTGGTACCTATATTCAGGGTACGGTGCGCATTGTTGGCATTTTTGTCGTGATGGCGCTGCTCGACTGGCGCTTGATGCTGGTGTGCCTGTTGTTCATGCCGTTCATCGTAACTTTGATGGTGATTTATCAGCGTTTGTCCACGCCGCGCTTTCAGCGCGTGCGCAGCTTGCTCAGCGACATTAACGCGCGCATTTACGAATCGGTGCAGGGCATCAAAGTCATTCAGTTGCTGCATCAAGAAGCGCGTTTCGCCAAACAATTCGCCAACACCGCCGACGAACATTTTCACGCGCGTATGCATAACCTCAAGCTCGACGCGATTCTGCTGCGACCGCTGGTTGATCTGTTGCACATGTTCACCTTGGCGGGCTTGCTGTATCTGTTCGGCTATCGCTCGTTCGACACCGTGGTGGCCGTGGGGGTGATTTACGTGTTCGTGAATTATCTGGCGCGCTTCGTGGAACCGCTGATCGAAATGACGCAACGCCTGAGCCTGTTCCAGCAAGCGGTGGTGTCGGGGCAGCGGGTGTTTGATCTGATCGACGAGCCGGTCATGCAACACGCGGAATCAAGCGCGGCACGCATCGGGCGCGGCGCGGTCACGTTGCAGGACGTGACATTTAGCTACGACGGTCGGCGCGATGTGCTGAGCAACGTCTCGTTCAGCGTACCGGCGGGAAGTTTCTACGCCATCGTCGGCCACACCGGCAGCGGCAAAAGCACCATCGCGAATTTATTGCTGCGCTTCTACGCCGCAGGCAGCGGTGACGTGTGCATCGACGGCCACGCGGTGGAAACCATTGGCACCGCAGAGCTGCGCAGCAAAGTCGGCATCGTGCAGCAAGACCCGGTGGTGTTCGGCGGCAGCCTCGCTGACAACATCGCACTGGGCCGCGATCTTGATCGTGCGGCCGTCGAAAACGCCGCGCGCCGCGCCGGCCTGCATGAGTTTGTCGCCGAACTACCGCAAGGTTACGACACGCCGCTGGACGAACGTGGCGGCAATCTCTCCACCGGCCAGCGCCAGTTGTTGTCGTTGGCGCGCACGCTGGCGGGCGAGCCAAAGATACTCATTCTCGACGAGGCGACGGCACACGTCGATAGTCGCACCGAAGCCCACGTACAACGCGCGCTGGCACAACTGCGCGGGCAGATTACGCTCATCGTCATCGCGCATCGGCTTTCGACCATTCAAGCCGCCGATAATATTTTGGTGTTACACCATGGCACGCTCACGCAGCAGGGCACACACGCGCAGCTGCTCGCGCACGACGGCGTGTATCGGAATTTGTACCGGCTGCAAGAACTGGAGCTCAAATCAGCCGCTCTGGAATCAGAGGGCGTGATGCGGTAGTTGCGGAGTTGTAGTCATCGTAAGGTGGCGGGAGTGCGGTGTTTCTTGAGAGACTTATGAGGTTATGCTCGCAACGTTCCAGCAACGGCCAAATTTTCCGAAAAACCTCCGCAGTGCGGTAGACTTTCGACGCACCCGCCGTTCGTTCCGGGTTAGGTAGTCCATGGGAGGAATGATGCGTAACTATATCGAAATACTCGTAGGCGCCCTGCTTGCGTTTTTAATGGCTGTCGGTACGGGCTCATGCAGTCGTAGTGACTCAACCGCCTCGAACGATACCCACCCCCTTGCCTCAGCTTGGGGAACGCCGTTTATTAACGCGGCGTCGCCGCAATATCTTAGCTATTCAAAAACAGTCACCGATTCCAACGCAAACTCAACGCTATTTTGGGTGACAGCAGGTGACAACCAGCTCACTCATGGGCACCTCTAATAATTGCCCGAAATATTTTCCAAGATGTTCAGCGCAAAGAAGTGGTGAAACGTTAATATCCATGTGCAACCACGAACGAGCGACGACGGGGATGGCTTCACTGCGGTCTGCTATTGCAATCAAGAGGGTTCGCTCGGCTGCTTCCCCGTTAATACATACGCCCAGGCGATCAGGTGCGCGACCGTGACATATAATGCGCGCGGAATCTCGTCGCCCAATTCCAGCTTTGCCAGCAAGGTAAGCAAGTCCGGATCTGCGTGCAGCGGCACGCCGTGCTCGCGCGCGATGTCGATGATGCGTTGCGCCGTTGCGCCGCTGCCGGTGGCGGTCACGCGCGGTGCGTGGGCGCCGTCGTATTCGAGCGCGACCGCCTGGGTGTTGTCGGGGTCGTTCATGCGCGTTCGTCGATCAGGCCGTTGCGCTGTTGTTTGAACGGTGTATCGGCAGAGAAGGGCGCATCACCGCATTCGCAGTGCAGGTGGCTGATCACTACGCCAGCCGCGTGCAACTCGCTACGCAAGCTTGCCAGGTGGTGTTCAAAGCGGCGTGCGGTGGCATTTTTCTGTGCCCAGAGAGAGATCGAAACAGCGCCCGCAAACAGCGTAACCAACACGCCCACCTTGCCCAGCGCGATCAGGTCAAAGGACAGGCGCACGCACCAGGCGGGTGGTTGCTTGGGGTCGCGCGGATGTTTTTCGCGAAACACGTGCAGATGAAACACATCCACGCGTTCGCCGTTGCGCAGCGGTAAATCAACTATCCATTGCGGCGCATCGGCGCCGTGTTCCGGCAGCGACAGCAATTGTTGGGTGGTGATGCGCGCCAGAGCGGCATCAATTTCTTTGGCGAGGATTTCGAGCGGCGCGGCGTTGTCGGCACGCTGTGCTGCGAGTTGTACCGGGTGTGGCGGTGCGTGCACGCGCGCGGCGCCTGTAGTGGGCGGCGGCGCGACCGGTGCACCGCCCGCAGGTGCGGCTTGCGGCAAAATAGTTGTTAAATAACCGGCAAGTTTCAATAGTCCGGATTTTAAGTCATGATCGAGCACTGAAATCGCGTCAGCGGTGTCGGCCGCCGTTGCAAGTTGGTGCTCGAAGAACGGGCCGGCATTTATTACCGCTTGTTTCAACCCGTCGGGAGTGGCGGTTTGCGCGGGCGTGCGAATGCGTTCGATAATGTTTTTTGCAAGTGCGCGCAGCGCAGGCGCAGCAAGTGCTGCGGCGTTTGACGCCGGTAACTGCGTTACTGCAACGTTCGGCATGGGGTGGGTGATCCTTGATAATTCTGTCAATACCGGAGCCAGATCGCTTTGACGCGGCGCCAGAATACGCAAGGCCTCGGCGATGGCATCTTTGGGTGCGGGTGGAGTCAACACCCGCAATGCAATCCGGGTTCCGGTTTGCGCAACTTCCAGGATCAGCCGACGGCCGACCGCCAGCGGCAGTGCGCTGTGAATGTCGATACTGACGTTGTTAACGTTTAGCGTGGCGGCGCCGACATCAGTGATGCGCGTGACCACGGCGTCCAGGATTTGCCCAACACGCCACGCGCTGAGCGTTGCGGTCAAATGCGGCGTCGCGACGGCTGTGAGTAGCGGTGTAACTTCATCGAGGCGCATAATGTTTTTAGAATAAGCCAACGGTGCGAACCGGATTTGAGTTTCAGTATAGCCGATCATCAACGGCGTTTTTGCCGCCGGGTGTTTCCCTATGTCGACAAGCCACACGCTCTGGTATACCCGTCGCGGCGAAGAAATTCGCGGGCCGTTTCCGCATGGTTTGATCACGCGTTTTATTGTGCTGGGACGATTGCAAATGACTGACGAGATCAGCTCGGACCAGATTCGTTGGCATGCCGTCAAGGACATTCCCGAACTGGTTCCCGATCCGTTGAAAAGCGATCCCGGCGATCCGGAGCTGCAAGAATATCTGCGCGTTGCACGTCGTCGCGAAGATGAGAGGGCAGCGGGTGACCGGCGTCGAAGCGAAGACACCAGCCATGATGATCGGCGGCGCACCGATGATCGTCGTCAGGACGAGCCCGACGAGCTTAAGCATCATCGTGAAATTAAAACCAGCCTTGTCAAAGAGCGCCAGGTATCGACCGAAGGCAGGCGTCCGTGGTTCATCGCGGGGCTGGTTACCACCGTGGTCGGAGCCATCATTGCCGCGTTCTGGTTTATGCCGCAAGCACCCGCGTTGCGCTTGCAGTGTGAGGCGCCGCCCGGGCCACAAGTCAATTGGAGCAATTGCAAATTTGAGGGCATCATTCTTGATCGTGCCGAATTGTCGGGAGCGCGCATGGGCAATGCAAATCTCGGCGGCGCGCGTTTGCAAGGCGCCAATCTCACCGGCAGCAATTTGTCCTACGCCAATTTCAGCCGCGCCGATTTCAGCGGCGCCAATCTGACCCAGGCGACTCTCACGGGTATCGTGTTGCGCAACGCCAATCTGGATCAGGCGAATTTTTCCAGTGCAAACTTAAGTTACGCGATTTTACAGGGCGCGAATCTGAGCAATGCCGATTTGAGTAACGCGGATTTGTCCAATGCGGATTTGTCCGGGGCAAAGATCGACGGAGCCAGGCTTGACAACTCGAACCTGACTCACGCGACCTGGGTTGATCGCAGCGTATGCGGCGCGGGGTCGGTGGGGAAGTGCGTCAAGAACTAAGGGCTCGCGAGGAAATAACTTGATCATTTGACTGTGGGATTGGGGTGCGCTGCGAGGCGCGGAGCGCGCCCAAGGCCGCGAGGAAAATGCTCAAGTTATTTCCTCGCGAGCCCTTAGCCCAAGATGACGCCAAGTGAAATACGGCGCGGATGACGTTATCGGGTCGCGCGGTTTTTCACGAGTTGCTCGACCACGGAAGGATCGGCCAATGTCGTCGTATCACCCAAACTATCCAATTCATTAGCGGCAATTTTGCGCAGAATACGGCGCATGATTTTGCCGCTGCGGGTTTTCGGCAGGCTGGGGGCCCATTGGATGATATCCGGGGTCGCGGTCGGACCGATTTCCTTGCGCACTTGCTGGATGAGTTCTTTGCGCAAGGCGTCGGTGGGTTCGATGCCGGTTTTTAATGTCACGTAACAATAAATCCCCTGACCTTTGATGTCGTGCGGGAAACCGACCACGGCGGCTTCGGCGACACTGTGGTGCAGCACCAGCGCGCTTTCCACTTCGGCGGTGCCGAGGCGGTGGCCGGCGACGTTGAGTACGTCGTCGACGCGACCGGTTATCCAGTAATCGCCGTCGGCGTCGCGGCGCGCGCCGTCACCGGTGAAGTAATTGCCGGGGAATTGCGAAAAATAGGTTGCGATAAAGCGTTTGTGGTCGCCGTAGACGCTGCGCATCTGGCCGGGCCACGAGCGCGTGATGACGAGCTTGCCGCTGCACTCGCCATCGAGTAGCTTGCCGTTGTCGTCGACAATACCGGGCACCACGCCAAAGAATGGGCGCGTCGCAGAGCCGGGTTTCAATTGGGTGCAGGCGGGTAACGGCGTAATCATGATGCCGCCGGTTTCGGTTTGCCACCAGGTGTCGACAATCGGGCAGCGCGCGTCGCCGACCACGTGGTAATACCATTCCCAGGCTTCCGGGTTGATCGGTTCGCCGACACTTCCGAGCAAGCGTAACGATTTGCGCGATGCCGCTTTCACCGGCGCATCGCCTTCGCGCATCAATGCGCGGATCGCGGTCGGCGCGGTGTAGAAAATGTTCACCTGATGTTTGTCGATGACGTTCCAGAAGCGCGAGCTGTCCGGGTAATTCGGCACGCCTTCAAACATCAGCGTGGTCGCGCCGTTGGCGAGCGGGCCGTACACGATATACGAGTGGCCGGTGACCCAGCCGACGTCGGCGGTGCACCAGTAGATGTCGCCGTCGTGATAATCGAACACGTATTTGTGCGTCATCGCCGCGAACAGCAAATAGCCGCCGCCGGTATGCAGCGCACCCTTGGGTTTTCCGGTGGAGCCGGAGGTATACAAAATAAACAGCGGATCTTCCGCGTCCATGATTTCCGGCGCGCAGTCGGCGGAAACCTGCGCGATGGCTTCGTGGTACCACACGTCGTGCCGGGCGTTCCACGCGATGTTGCCTTGGGTATGTTGCACCACCAGCACCGTGTGCACGTTGGGGCAGGCTTCGAGCGCTTTATCGGTGTTCGCCTTGAGCGGAATTTTCTTGCCGCCGCGCACGCCTTCGTCGGCGGTGATGACCACGCGGCAGTCGGAATCCAGAATCCGATCTTTCAGCGACTCCGGCGAAAAGCCGCCGAACACCACCGAGTGCACCGCACCGATGCGCGTGCAGGCCAGCATCGCCATCGCCGCTTCGGGGATCATCGGCATGTAGATGCAGACGCGATCGCCTTTTTGCACGCCGCGTGCTTTAAGCACATTGGCGAATTTACAGACGGCGGTGTGCAGCTCGCGATAGGTAATTTTTTTCGAGACGTTCGGGTCGTCGCCTTCCCAAATGATGGCGACTTGCTCGCCGCGCGTTGCCAGGTGCCGGTCGAGACAATTAACACTGACGTTGAGTTTCGCGCCCTCGAACCAGCGGATATTAGCGTCGCGGAAATTTCCACTCGACACGCACGTCCACGGCGTGATCCAGTCCACGAACTTTGTTGCCTGTTCGGCCCAGAAGCGCTCCGGATCGTCGACCGATTGCCGGTACATCGCCTGATAGGTGGCGTCGTCGATCAAGCCGCGCGCCACGAAAGATGCTGGCACGCCGTAAATTCTGGAGTCGCTCATGACATTCTCCTTTCGGGTGAAGCGCAAATTTAACGGGCAGGCGGAGGTAACACAAGCAACCTGAATTTTCGTAGGAGCGCCGCCCCCCGGCGCGAGATGGTGTGGGCGGCCCCGAGACTATCGCGCCGGGGCGGCGCTCCTACAAGCAATTGTTAATTGCGCAGCAGAAAGTTCGACGCCAGAAAAAACCCGGGGCGCTCATCGCGCCCCGTTTTCAGTATTGCTTAACCTTTGCTTTGCCGCTCGCGGATTTCGTCGAGCTCTTTGCAGTCAATGCACAGCGTGGCGGTGGGCCGGGCTTCCAAACGGCGCACGCCGATCTCGACACCGCAGCTTTCGCAAAAACCGAATTCGCCGTCGTCCAGGCGCTGCATGCCTTCTTCGATTTTTTTGATTAACTTGCGTTCGCGGTCGCGGGCACGCAGCTCCATGGTGAAGTCGGACTCCTGCGACGCCCGGTCGTTCGGGTCGGGGAAGTTGGCCGCTTCGTCCTGCATGTGGTGCACGGTTTCGTCGACCTTTTCCATCAATTCCTGTTTCCAGGATTCCAGAATTTCACGGAAATGTTCCACCTGGGTGGGGTTCATGTACTCCTCACCGTGTTTTTCTTTGTACGGGGTGAATGCACTGAATTGCGAAGAATCCGAAGACTTCACGTTTTTTACCTGTGGTTTTGCGGCTGGAGCCGCCTTGGCATGGGGCTTCGCAGGTGCGGCGCTTTTCCTGGCGACGGGTTTCGGTAACGATTTCGCTACCGGCTTGGGCAGCGATTTTTTTACCGGCTTGGTTTTCACCAATTTAGTGGCCTTCTTGGCCGACTTTACGGATTTGGCCGATTTTTTCGCAGGCTTGGTCTTGACCACAGCTTTGCGTACGGGCTTGGTCACTTTTTTTACGGGCTTCTTCGCGATTTTTCCAGGCATCGAAGGCTGCTCCAGCGGTGTTTGAAAAATTGAGCGGGCATCTATACCAGAAACATTTAGGGCACGCAATAAATTCATCAATGCCAAGCTTAGAATTTCATTGAAAAATCGGCAATCAGACTCAATGCTTTCAGGTCCGAAAACAACGCTTCATTTTTTTGCACACCGATGGCGTCGGCCGGATGTGCATCGCCGGTTTGATGCATGGAGTCAATACCCAGCCCCCATTCACGGGTGGCGTCCAGCCGATGTGCCACGCGCAGCCCGACCGTGATGGATTGCAGCGCGGCAAGACGCAAGTCCGCGCTGGCATAATCAGGAACATTATCCGCAACGACGGCATGCATGAAAAAGTTCGCGGCGGTTTGGGTGTAATAGCGGTAATGGGGCTCCAGATAGATGTGCGCGCCCAGTTGCAGGCGATAAGTTAAATCCACCGTGCCGGATTTAATACCCCAGTCGTCCCAATAGTAACGATACGACAGGTGAACGACGTCTTCGGGCAGCTGGTAGACGGTTTTCCAGTACAGCGCGTTGCGGGTGCGTGCGGCGGGACGTTTTTCATGTAGGTAGTCCTGGGTTACGCCGCTCGTGCCGTCCACGACGCTGATAATTTTGTACGGGTCGGTAAGATAACCGCTGCTTTTGCCGTAGGAATAATTTAACTGCATCAGGCTACGGCGCGTCAGCACCTGGGTGACGCCGACCAGCAAGTCGTGCGTGTTTTTGATTTTACCGTCGTCGCCATCGTTGCTTCCGGTCGCAATGCTCGTATTCAAGGGCGACAGTTCCGTGGGCATACCGCCGGTCGGGCTCACCTGGTCAATGTTGACGGCGACGCCTGTCGTGAAGGTGGTGTGTTTGTTGTTCACATCCCACAGCAAGGTGGCGCCGATGCCTAGCGAGCTGTAATCCGTCTCGCGCGAAAAAATGGCGTTGTATTGCCCGCGCAGAATGCGTGACATCGGCAATTCCCAGTCCACGCTGACGGCGGCGCGTGCATCGGTAAATGAGACCAGCGGCAGTTCGTGCGCGGCGGTGGCGGTAGTGCTTTTACCCGAAGCGGAGCTGAAGGTTTGTGGTGTGCTGCTGGGCGTTGCGCCGTTCGGTGTGGCGCCCGACATCGTGTCGAAGATAAATTTGGCCGTAATGAATTCGCCTTCACCGATCTCTTTTTTGATGTGCACGATGGGTTCTACGACGTTGACGCGATTTTGCTCGGAGTAAACCAGCGTCGCCGCATCAATCTGCCACGGCGATGCGTAATCAAGGTAACCGGCATGCGCGGCATCCAGTGCTAACAGGGAGCTGGTGGCGACAGCCAATGCTTCGCGAATGCGGCGCGGCCCCGTCAGTTGCATCCACACCCTCCGCCGCCGACACCGGCGCCACCGCTGGTGGCTTCTTTGCTGAAATAGATGTGTTCGGCGATGGTTGCGTTAACCGGATGCGGGACCAATTGCATCTGCTCTTGTGCGAGCAAATCGCGGTCCCAGGGCTGCAATGGCTCCAACGCGCAGGCGTCTAAAAAAAATGCTGGCACCAAGGCCAGCAGTCGAAATGATTTCATGCGAAATGGTTTCATGTTGACTCCACGAAGCTTGCGTCGACAACCGCAGCCTATAGGAGTTATTTCCTGGCGAGAAGTTCTTTGATTTTGCCTTCGATTTCTTCTTTGTCTTTATCGCGGAAACCGATGTGCGAGGTTTGCAGTTGGCCGCTGCGGTCAATCACGTAGCTGCTGGGCATGCCCGACACTTTATAGTTGATCGCCGCGCCGCCGCTGGGATCGTAGGCAATGGTGAAATCCACCGGGATTTTTCTCAAGAACTCATCAATCGGTTCGCGCGACTTGTCCAGATTGACCGCCACCACTTCCAGACCCTGGTCTTTGTATTTTTTGTGCAGGTCATTCATCCACGGAAACGACTTGCGGCACGGTACGCACCAGGACGCCCAGAAATCCACGTACACGACCTTGCCTTTGAGTTTGCTTAATTCCACCATGCCTTTGGCCGAGGGCAATTTAAAATCAGGCGCAGCGGTGGTGGCGAACACGGCGGGGGCGAGGGTCGTAACAACACACAACAGTGCGGCGGCGGAATAGCGTTTGATCATGGACATAAAAATCTCGCTGAAAGGTTTGGTGGAATGGTCCGACAAAGAGCTGAGCAAAATGATTATCGGGTAGCGTAGTGGATTCTTAAAACGCCGCATACCCTGAATGTGACTGGTGACACATTGAAAGGTTCGGCAACGTTTCGATCATGATCGCGTTAAGCACAGGAGACCGGCGATGTTGATACACGTACGCAAGGCAAGTGAAGTGAAGCCTTCTGAAATTACCGACCGTCGCGTGTACGAAGCGCGGCGCGATTTTTTAAAAACGGCGGCCGGAGCCGCGTTGGGTGCAGCGGGTGTTTCCTGGCTCGGGATGCCCGACGCGCACGCCGGAGCAAAACTCAATAACATTGGGAAGAGCCGCTACTCGACAACCGAGCCGCCTAATTCGTTGCAGGACATCACCTCGTACAATAATTTTTACGAATTCGGCGTTGAGAAAGAAGACCCCGCGCAGATGGCGAAAAATTTTGTCACCACGCCGTGGAGCATCGCGGTGGAAGGCGAGGTGGCGAAGCCTGCGGTGTATCAGCTCGAAGACTTCATCAAGCCGCATGCGCTGGAAGAGCGCATCTATCGTTTGCGTTGCGTCGAAGCGTGGTCGATGGTGATCCCTTGGGTGGGCATTCCGCTCGCCGACCTTATCAAGCGCCTGCAACCGACATCGAAAGCCAAATATGTCGAGTTCGTCACCTTGCATGATCCCGCGCGCATGCCTGGACAAAAACGTTCGGTGTTGCCATGGCCGTATCGCGAAGGACTGCGCATGGATGAAGCCATGCACCCGCTTTCGATCCTGGCCGTGGGCTTGTACGGCGAAGTGCTGCCGAACCAAAACGGCGCGCCGATCCGTTTGGTGGTGCCGTGGAAATACGGCTTCAAGAACATCAAGTCGATTGTGAAGCTGCGTTTTGTCGAACAGCAACCTTCAACTACGTGGGCGATACAAGGGCCGCGCGAATATGGTTTTTACGCCAACGTGAATCCGGAAGTCGATCACCCGCGCTGGACGCAGTCGAAAGAACGGCGCATCGGCGAATTCCTGAAACGCAAAACCCTCAAGTTCAACGGTTATGCGGAAGAAGTGGCGTCGTTGTACGCGGGCATGGATTTGGTGAAGTTTTACTAGGCCGATGAGCATGTTTGGCAAATTCAACGCAACGCGTTACGGGAAGCCGGTGCTGTTTGTCCTGTGCCTGCTGCCGCTGGTGTGGCTGGCGTACAAAGCATTTTTCATCGGGCTGGGAGCCAATCCCATCGAGAAAATTTCGCGCTACACCGGCGACTGGACCTTGCGTTTGTTGTTGATCACGCTGGCGGTGACACCGCTGCGAATTTTAGCAGGGGTGTCGCTGGTGAAATACCGCCGCATGTTGGGGTTGTTTACATTTTTCTACGTGTGCCTGCATTTTTTCAACTGGCTGGTGATCGATAATTTTTTCGATGTTGATGCGATGATTAAAGACGTGATCAAACACCCGTATATCACGGTGGGCTTCGCCGCGTTTGTGTTGCTGATTCCGCTGGCGGTGACCTCGACCAACGCGATGATCAAGCGCCTGGGCAAGAACTGGAAACGCCTGCATCAGGCGGTGTACGTCATCGCCATACTCGGTGTGCTGCACTATCTGTGGCTGGTGAAAGCCGACAACCGCGAGCCGCTGATTTACATTGCCATCCTCGTCGGACTGTTCGCAGTGCGAGTGTGGGATCAGGCGCGTCGCAAGGTCGCGTTGCGTAGCACGCGTGCAGTGGCTACACCGTAGATACCCAAAGCGGCTGCGGTGTCATACCATATCGAAACTTTCGACGAGCATCCGCAGTGGCTATTGAAATCGAACATAAATTTCTCGTAGCAAACGATAGCTGGCTGTGCGCAGGCGGCACCGAGTGTGCGTTATTGACAGGGTTATTTTTCCGGTTAAAAAAAATCATCGGTGCGGGTGCGCATCGAAGGCGAAGTTGCGCGGCTCACGACCTTCTATCGTTGGCAAGCAGTGACCATGCACGCTGAAGCGCCTGCTCCGCGCACAGCATTGGCGATGCTGCGCGTCATGCTAAGCGGGCGCATGCTGGTCGCGCTGACAATGGGGTTTTCCTGCGGCTTGCCGTTGTTGCTGACCGGCTCGGTGTTGCAAGCGTGGATGAAGCAGGAAGGCGTCGATCTCAGTACCATCGGGCTGTTCTCGTTGGTCGGTTTGCCATACACGCTGAAATTTTTATGGGCACCGGTCATGGACCGTTTCACGCCGCCGTTGTTCGGCCGACGCCGCGGTTGGTTGCTGGTGATGCAAGTCGCGTTGATCACCGCGCTGTTGGTGCTGAGTCTCGCGAAACCCGCCGAAAATCCGTGGTTGCTGGCGCTGTTGGCGATGTTCGTGACATTTTTCTCCGCATCGCAAGACATCGTCGTCGATGCGTTTCGCCGTGAAGATCTGGCCGACCGTGAATTGGGATTGGGCTCGGCGATGTACGTCAACGGTTACCGTCTCGGCATGTTGCTGGCCGGCGGCGGCGGGTTGATCCTGGCTGATCTCATGCCATTTTCGCAGATGTATCAGTTGATGGCTGCGAGCCTGTTGCTGGGCGTAGTCACTACGTTGTTGGCACGCGAGCCCGAATTAGTGCCCGGCACGCCGCGCACCCTCAAAGCCGCAGTGATCGAGCCCTTCGTGGAATATTTTCGCCGTGACGGTGCGCTGCTGTTTCTGGCGTTCATCCTGCTCTACAAACTCGGCGACTCGATGGCCAGCGCCATCACTACACCGTTCTATTTAGACTTGGGGTTTACTAAAACCGAAATCGGCGTGGTCGTAAAACTGTTCGGCTTCTGGGCCACCATCGGTGGCGCCATGTTGGGCGGTATCCTGATTCTGCGTTGGGGTACCCACCGGGCGCTGTGGATCTTCGGCGTGTTGCAAATGCTCTCCACGTTCGGTTTCGTGGTGCTGGCGCAAATCGGGCACGATGTGTCCGCGCTGTCTGCGGTCATCGCGATCGAGAATCTGGCCAGCGGCATGGGCACCGCCGCATTCGTCGGCTTCATGGGTTCACTCACCGACAAACGCTTTACCGCCACGCAATATGCGCTGCTCACCAGCCTGATGGGGGTGCCGCGCGTCATCGCGTCTGCGCCGACCGGCTGGATGGCCGAAGTGATGGGCTGGTCGGGATTTTTTGTTGCCTGTACGTTAATTGCCGTGCCCGGCTTGCTGATCTTGAATCGCTTCGCGCCGTGGCGCGGAAAGAAAAATGGCGCCGAGCAACCATTGTAGCGTGCGCTGTGCGCACGTAAGGATCGTGCGCATAGCGCACGCTACGCAAGTATGAAACATCTCTGGATCAAAGTTTCCATTCACGATCAGCGCCTCGACCTGCTCGAAGGTGATCGCGTCGTGAAATCATATACAGTATCGACCGCGAAAAACGGCCCCGGCGAACAGAACGGCAGCGAATGCACACCGCGTGGCTGGCATGTGATCCGCGCCAAAGTCGGTGCCGGAGCAAAACTCAACACCGTGTTCGTGAAACGCCGCCCCACCGGAGAAATTTTCGCCGCCGGTGATCGCGAGAAATTTCCCGCGCGTGACTGGATACTCACCCGCATTCTGTGGCTTAGCGGGTTGGAACCCGGCAAGAATCGTTCAGGAAATGTCGATACGATGCGCCGCTACATTTACATTCATGGTTGCCCCGATGAAGATCGCATGGGTATCCCCAGCTCGCACGGCTGTGTGAAAATGCGCAACGCCGATGTCATCGACTTGTTTGAGCATGTGCCTGCTGGAACCCGGGTGCTGATCGAAGAGTAGGATGCCATTTCTGATTCAAATCGATACGTCGTTGCCCCGCCTTGCCGTGCTACAGCACTGTCTGCGGCAGGGTGCCTAGTCTCGCTTTGAATCAGAAATGGAATTACTTGCCGCTTTAAAAACCGGCGGGATTCAGCAAGAATTCCAACAAGGCCTTTTGCGCGTGCAGCCGATTTTCCGCTTCATCCCACACAATACTGTGCGGCCCATCGATGACGTCGGCGCTGACTTCTTCGCCGCGATGCGCGGGCAGGCAGTGCATGAACAGCGCATCGGTACGTGCGCACGCCATCATTTCTGCATTCACCTGGTAATTTGCAAAGACCCGCGCCCGCTGCTCCGTTTCTTGCTCCTGGCCCATGCTGGCCCACACATCGGTGACGACAAGATCGGCCCCTTGAGCAGCCTGTAGCGGATCGCGCAGCAGCGTGCAGTGATCCCCGGCGGCACGCAACACGTCGGGGTTGGGCTCGTAACCTTGCGGGCACGCAATGCGCAGTTGAAAGTCAAACTGGCGCGCCGCGTCGATGTAGGAATTGCACATGTTGTTACCGTCGCCGATCCACGCCACGATCTTGCCGCGTAACTCACCGCGCTGTTCGATAAAGGTTTGCATGTCGGCGAGCAACTGACAGGGATGATGCAAATCAGTGAGCGCGTTGATTACCGGCACCTGCGAGTGTGCGGCGAAAGTTTCGATTTTTTCATGCTCGTAGGTGCGGATCATGATCACATCGACCATGCGCGACAACACCCGGGCAGTGTCTTCGATGGGCTCGCCGCGCCCCAGTTGTGTATCGCGCGGCGACAGGAAAATCGCATGTCCGCCGAACTGCGCCATCGCCGCTTCGAATGACACACGCGTGCGCGTCGAGGATTTTTCGAACACCATCCCCAGCACTTTGTTTTTCAGCGGCTCGTAGATTTCACCGCGCCGCTGCAGCGCCTTGAGTTCGATGGCGCGTTGCATCAGACGCTGCAATTGCGCAGGAGTAAAGTCGAGCAGGGTGAGAAAATGAGGTACGGACATGGCGTAAATACGCGAGTGCTATGCCGCACCAAATGCGCCGACGAGCTGACTGACGCCGTCGACGATTTGGTCTGCTTCCGCGTCGCTGATGATCAGCGGCGGCAGCAGGCGAATGACTTTTTCATGCGTGACATTGATCAGCAGGCCGCGTTCCAGGGCGAGCGCGGTGAGTTTGCGGCAGTCGTGAGTCAATTCGATGCCGATCATCAGACCTTTGACGCGAATTTCTTTTACGACCGGGAAATCGGCTAATTTTTTTGTGAACCCTTGCAGCATGCGCGCGCCCAGCACCGTGGCGCGTGTTGACAGTTTTTGCTCATGCAACGTTTTGAGGGTGGCCAGTGCGGCGGCGCATGCCAGCGGATTGCCGCCAAATGTGGAACCGTGATTGCCCGCCTGCAACATCTTCGCAGCCGCACCGCGCGCCAGACACGCGCCGATCGGCACGCCGTTGGCCAAGCCTTTGGCGACACTCATTACGTCGGGTTTCAGGTCGTGATGTTGAAACGCGAACCAGCGGCCGGTGCGGCCCATGCCGGTTTGAATTTCGTCGAGCATCAGCAGCCACTGGTGACGGTCGCACAGCGCACGTAAACCGGGCAGGTAATCTTCGGGCGGAATGTTGATGCCGCCTTCGCCTTGCACCGGTTCCACCAGCACCGCAACGACGTCGTGATTATTTTTCGCAACAATTTCAATGGCAGCCAGATCGCCGTACGGCACGCGTACGAAACCGGCGACCAGCGGTTCAAATCCTGCTTGGACTTTGCGATTGCCGGTGGCGGTGAGCGTCGCCAGCGTGCGCCCGTGAAAGCTGCCTTCCATGACGATGATAGTCGGATGCGCGATGTCTTTTTTGTGGCCGTACATGCGTGCGATCTTGATCGCGCACTCGACCGCTTCGGCGCCCGAATTGCCGAAGAACACGTTGTCCATGCCGGAGATTTCCGTGAGTTTGTCGGCGAGCTCCTGCTGGCGCGCGATGCCATACCAATTCGACGTATGGATCAGTTGTTGCGCTTGTGTGCACAGCGCATCGGCGACCGCCGGATGGGCATGGCCCAAACCGCACACCGCGACGCCACTGAACGCATCCAGATATTTTTTACCGGCGGTATCCCATAGCCACGCACCTTCACCGCGCACGAAAGTGACGGGTAACCGGGCGTAGGTTGACATTAAGGTATCAGGCATTTTCAAAACCCAAAAAATGAAATGGCGGTCTCACGGCGAGACCGCCATGCTGGTTTTCTTTAGGAGGGGGTAAATATATCGGGTAACAGCCGGATGCGCAATTCTTGGCGGGGAATACAACCCGGCCGCGATAGGCCGGGTTTGCTTTACGGTGATTTAAAACGGCAGGCCGTGTGACCCGCTGCCCATGAACATTAACATCGGGATCGACAGCATGACGTTGGTCCGTGAGGCCAGAAAAGCGACTTTGCGCGCGGTGGCTTTTTCTGCGTCGGTGGCGGTGACAATGCCGAGGATTTTCTTTTGGTTGGGCCAGATCAACACCCACACATTAAACAGCATGATGGTACCCAGCCACGCGCCCATGCCGATGTAGGCATCTTTGCCTTGCAAGGTGAAAGCTTCGATGAGATTGCTTCCGATCATCAGGTACGCAGCGCCTGTAAGCCAGGTGACCAAGGCTGACCAGCGGAACCACAGCAACGCGCGCGGTGCGACGTATTTACTGATCGCCGCCGGTCCGGGGCCGCCTTTCTCTTTGTCCGCCGTGCCTTCGGCAACGGCGGGTACCTGCACAAAGTTGAAGTAATACAACAGGCCGATCCAGGTAATGCCAGCCATGAAATGCAACCAGCGGTCAAATGCAAAAAACGAAAATTCCATCGTGATGTCCTCTTGAGTGAGTTCGGTGCTACGGCACAGCGGGATTTTGTCAGGCCCCGGCCAACATTTTTACAATCAGGCCGAGTACGATAGCCAGCACAAAACCGGCGATAATGGTTCCAGAGATCGAGGCAAGCGGGTTCATGATTTTTTCCTCACAGTGAGACGCGGAATAGCCAAGCAAAAAGTTGGGCCATTATAAGAGCGTCAGTGATTTATGCAAATAAACTAAAATGAAAACCTGTTGATGCGCGAGGAAATAGGCGCAAGAACCCTGGGCAATGAGGCAACTGCGATGACCGACATGCTGGTAAAACTTTACACGCTTCCCGAGCTTGCGCCGCTGCTCACCCGGCAACGCGAGCAGAACATCGAGATTCGCCGCGCCCTGGTGCCGGAGCGCCACCTCGTTGTCGATTGGGTACGGCAGCGTTGGGGCGCGGCATGGGCGAGCGAATGTGATACCGCGTTTGCGCGGCAGCCGGTGAGTTGCTTTGTGGCGCTAGCCGCCGGGCAACTGCTCGGCTTTGCGTGCCATGAAGCGACATTTAAAAATTTCTTCGGCCCGTTCGGCGTAGACCCGGCGCAGCAGCGCCGGGGCATCGGCGAGGCGCTGTTGTTGACAACCCTGCATGACATGGCGTCGCAAGGCTATGCTTATGGCATCATCGGTGGCGCCGGGCCGGGCGAATTTTTCACACGCGTCGCGGGCGCGACCGCTATTGAAAATTCCACGCCGGGAATTTATCGCGGTTTGCTGCGCTCGGGATGAAACATTTGAAGCAAATTATCTTTCTGCCGTACGCAAAGCGGATGTCACTTGGAATTAGTGACGGCAAAACGAAGGATTCCTTCCCCCTGGAAGGGGGAAGGGCAGGATGGGGGTCGGTCATATGAATCACCCCCATCCCAGCCTTCCCCCTTTCAGGGGGAAGGAGCCAACTTTCAGTACAAATCCAGGGTGGGCGAGCCACTTCCTTATCGTGACGCCAGTTGTGGTTTTTTTTGCATTGTTTCTGTTTCACACCTACCCGTTAGGCTTAGGCGACATTTACTGGCATCTCAACACCGGTCGCTGGATTGTCGAGCACGGCGTGTTGCCCACAACGGATCCGTTTTTGTACACGTTGCCCGCCGTGCTCGACGAACGGCAGACTTTGCTATTGCAAGGTTACTGGCTGGCGCAGATCATTTTTTATTTCGTGCACGGGGCATTCGGTGATTACGGGTTGGTGTTGTTTAAAGCCGGATTGTTCACCGCCGTGTACTTCGTGTTGTGGCGTATCTTGCGCAAAGCCGACGTCGATGCGGCGCTCGCGTTGCTGGTACTGGTGCCGTTGCCGCTGCTGTTTTATCGCTACGACGAGCTGCGACCGCAGGTGTTTTCATTTCTTGGCGTCGTGCTGGTGTACGCATGCATGACCTGGTCACGCACCGCGTTGCGCGCCGGTGTGCGCTGGCCGCCGTCATTGCTGGTGCTGCCGGTGGTGATGTTGCTGTGGGCCAATCTGCATCGCGGCTATATTCTCGGCGCGGTGATCATCCTGGTTGCATGGGGCGCCGAGTTGTGGCGCCTCTGGTGTAAATGTCGCGTCATGGACCCACGAATTCTGCGCCGCTACGTCTTGATGAGTGGGCTGGCGATTGCAGCGTCGCTGATCAATCCCATGACTTACCACGCCTACCTCACCGATCTGCATGAGCTGGGTACTTCCGTGTATCGCGGGGTCGATGAGTTTTTGCCGCTGTGGGATTACGCGGCGCTCTATCAACAGCGTTGGTTGTTTTTTGGCCCGGCCGGATTGATCGCCGCACTGGCGGTTGCACTATTCGTGCGGCGGCGGCAATTGCATGCGGCGCAGGTTGTCAATTTCATCGGGTTTTCCGCAGCGGGATTCACCGGTTTCCGTTTCATGATTTTTTCGGTGCTGATGGCGCTGGCCACCGCGTTGCCGCATGCGAGCGCCGCGTTGCAGCCGTTCTTGCCGCGTGCACGCAGCGCGTTGTTGATCGCGACACTGTGTGCCGCCGTCGTGATCGGCACGCTGGGTTGGCAGCGCAGCGCACTGCGCGTCGGCCCGCTTGAAACCGCCTATGTCCCGCAAGCCGCCGCTGACTTCATAAAAACACAACGCCCGCCCGCGCCCTTGTTCAACCCGTACGAATACGGCGGCTACCTGGAATGGTCATTGGGTTCCGCGTATCGACTTTTTTACGATCAGCGCAGCATGGACAGCACCGTGTATGCGCAATACGCAGCCGCGCGCGACGGCCGTTACCAGGAAGCATTCGCGCGTTACGACGTGCGCACGGTGGTGTTTTATTTGTCAGCGCCGGTGCTGAACACTCTGCCGACCCTGGTGCTGGCGTTGTTGGGCGATGCGCAGTGGGATATGGTATTTCTGGATACGCTGTCGGTGGTGCTGGTGCGGCGCGACGCCAACACGTTGCCGGTGCTTGACAAAAGGCAAGCCTGGCGAACCTTGCATGCCATGACGCAACGCTGGATCAGCGCCGCACCGACCGACCCTGATGCTTACGTGCAGTTTGGCCGGGTGTTGTTATTTGCCGGTGAGTTGGCCGCCGCGCAACAGCAATTCCACCAGGCGCTGCAATTCGATCCGCAACACGCCGGTGCGCTGCGGCATCTCGAAGCCGCGCAGCGCCTGTTACCAAAGTGACCGCAACATGACTTTTTATTGCTTGCAGGAATCAGGGCGCGCGCTGATGCGGATAATCGGTGTCGTGTTGATCACGACCGGTGCTGCACTTGCGCAGGATTTTTTTGATATACCGGCAGCGGACCTGCCGTCGAGTGCGACGCTGGAAGGCGGCGGCGCCGCCGGGGCGCGTGACATGACATTTCAGATGGATTTTGGCGTGCCGTCCGGCAGGCGTATTCGCGGCGGTTATGCCGCTACACACGCCGATTCCGCTGACGCAGGTTATGTGAGCGACACCTATTGGGCGGGCTTGGAAAGCGACCCGCTCGCGGCGTTTTCCTACGGCGCCAACTACGAAGTAATGGAGCGCGACGACGGTATTCAGTCCGGCGCCGCCAAGGTTAACCTGCGTTGGCGATTAAACCGCTGGCGGATCGCGATCTATCCGGAGCGGCGCTCGATCACACTGACGAAAACTTACGTCACGCAAAAAAATGCAGTGCGCAGTGTCGCAACCACGATTCGTAGTCCGGGTTTGGGCGCAGCCGTTGCGTTTAACGGTCTGGAGCCCTGGTCGTTTGGGTTCCGGCATTTTGTTTATCGATATAAAACCGACGCACAGACGTTGCGTAATCATCCGGCATTTACGCAGTTGGTGACGTCGCGTGTTGACCAGTCGTTCGATGCGTCGCGCACCAACGCCAGTGTTGACTACCTGCCATCCTGGGGCAGTGTGGGCATGGAAGTGACACGCAGTTTGTCCGCGATCGATCGCGCGGTCGCGCAAGGCGCCGCCGTTAATTTGAGTTGGGATGTGTCACGTGCGTGGACGGTATTTGCGCGCGCCGGGCGCAGCCGCGCGGACGGCATCGCCGCCACCGGATTCGCCAGTGCCGGAATGACCTGGACATGGGACGAATAATAATCGCTGTCAACCGAAACACAACTCGTGCGTTTTCTCCTGCTTAGGAC
>JANOOV010000088.1:0-14029 GCA_031421535.1 Gammaproteobacteria bacterium | reverse complement strand
AGGCATGACTGAAATTGGCCAGCACATCGCCATTCTGGCGCGTCACCTTCATCCACAGTCTGCCGTTGGGATAACCCGCCTCGGCTTGCGAGTTCATGTAATAACTCACGCTGACCCACACGGCGGCGCCGACCACCGGGCGGCCACTCACGGTCGTCGTCGCCGTCGGGCCGAAAAAGAACGGTGTGGTACCGTCCGGAAAAACTGACGTTACGCTCGCGCTGTATCGTCTCGTAGTGCCTTGCGCGAGCGCGAGCATGACGTAGTTGTCCTGCATTTCCGGTTCATCCGGCCTGGAATCCAAGTAAAGCATCGGCCGGGTCGTCGTGGCGCCGCCGAGCGTGTCCGTCATGTTGATGATTAACAGTTTGACGGCGTCGCCGGTGTTACGGCTGCCATAGGTGGCGCCGACCTGCATCTCGAAGCGGATCGCCATGCGCCGAAACGCGAAAGTTGCCGCCTTGTTCAAGTCGAATTGCCCGTAGCCGGAGTAGCCCCCTCCGGCATCAGCCGGTGGCGTGAATTTTCGGCTTGGGCCGCCAAGTCGGTTACCGATGGCCTCGTAGGTTGCGGTAGACCCGCTAGACATATAGAGCGGGATCGTTTGAGACTCGTCGAACGCATTGATCGGGTACAGCGCCAAGTCCCGATTTGCGTACGTCGTGAGTGTTTCGCTACCTCCACTCCCGTCGACAGCCGTGGTGAAGCTCTGGTCAACGCTGGTCGTGGCATTGTTGGCGGCATCGGCGCTGCTCACACGAAAATGGTACGTGGTGTTGGCCGACAGCCCGGACAATGAAACGCTGTGGCTGGTTACATTCGCCGCACCACGGGTGTCAGAGCCGTAAGAGCTGGTGAGTCCGTAGTTCACCACCGAGGTGGAATTTTCAGTCGTGGTCCAAATTACGATGGCAGACGTCGCGGTGATGTTGGTAACCGCAACATCGCTGAGCGTCGGCGCAGTGGTGTCGGTGAAGCTGGCCGTCACCGTACGGTTCGCGTCCAAGGTCAGGTCGCAGCTTGAGGTGGCGCCGCTGCAGTCACCGCTCCAGCCGGAAAAGGTGAAGCCGCTGGTGGGGGTGGCACTCAAGGTGACGGTGCTTCCGGCGGCAAGCGTTTCGGCGCAGTCGCTGCCGCAGGCTATGCCTGCCGGGTTGCTGGTGACATGGCCGGAACCGGCGAGACTGACGGAGAGATCGAAGGTATTCGCGGCAGGAGGGGGATCGGTTTTTTTATCGTCTGCACATCCGCTCAGCCACAGTGGTAACAGCACCAACACCGCGCACAACCCACGGCTATTCCAGGTGATGTTTGATCCCACGATGGTTTGCGCCATTACATAGCCGCCTTCTTGATGTGCTGTGCGATATGCGCAGTACGCTATTAAAGGTGTATTTTAGGCGGCGTTGTTTTAAACAAGCGTGATTCCGCCCCGGTTTATTTTGTACCTGGTTCACAAAGCACTGGCGGTTATCAGCGCCGGACGGTGAACAGAAATTTTCCGGGCACTTCAACGACGTGTTATGTGTGCTGCGCGTGCGCACTGCGGGCGGCAGCGTGTTGTTGCCCGGCGATATCGAAATCCCGTCCGGGAAATTTCTGCTCACCGACATTCTGTAGTGCCGCATCGCGACAGTGCGCAACGTTACTGGCATCGGGTTACGGCGCAGTAACAACGAAGAGCGCCGCTCGGGTGTATCGAGTGGAGAAAGGAATTCTGTCCATCGCCCTATGCGGTTAGCACGATAGGACACTACACTAGGAGCAGCGCGCTGCGCTGTTTCTGATAGGTAGCAAGTGCATCTCTTCTTCCATTCACTGCCTTCACGCGACCCGCTGCGCATTGCAATTGCTAATGCCTATCTTGCCGACGAAACCGGAACAATCGAATCATTGTTGCCATTGGCGCGTGTGAGCGATGCACAGTTACAACGCATTGAGCAACGTGCGCGCGACTTGGTGACCACCGTGCGTGGACACCATCGTGATGTCGATGCCGCGCAAGCCTTCCTGCGCGAATACGATTTGTCGTCGCAAGAAGGCGTGGTGTTGATGTGCCTGGCGGAAGCCTTGCTGCGCATTCCCGACGCGCACACCGCAGACCAGTTCATTCAAGACAAATTAGGCAGCGGCGCCTGGGAAACCCATCTGGGCCACAGCGCGTCGTTGCTGGTCAATGCCTCCACCTGGGGGTTATTGCTCACCGGCAAGCTGGTGCATTTAGATCAAGACCGCGCACCTGCCGTGGTCAGTATTTTTAAATCACTACTGCTGCGCAGCGGCGAGCCGGTGATCCGCGCGGCGCTGAAACAGGCCATGCGTATTCTCGCCCAGCAATTCGTGATGGGGCGCAGCATCGACGCCGCGCTTCTGCGCAGCCAGGACGATGCGAACCGGCGCTATCGATATTCCTTCGACATGCTCGGCGAGTCCGCGTTATGCACGACGGACGCGCAAAAATATTTTGCAGCCTATCGTCAGGCGATCACGCGGATCGGCGTCTCCGCTGATCCAGGTCTTGATGAATTCGCGCGACCCAGTATTTCGGTAAAACTGTCCGCGTTGCATCCGCGTTATGAGCTGGCGCAGCGTACACGGGTGTTAGCAGAGCTCGTGCCGCGTTTAATCGAGCTTTCGTGTGCGGCGCGCGCCGCCGGCATCTGTTTGACCGTTGATGCTGAAGAAGCCGAGCGTTTGGAGTTATCGCTCGATGTTTTCGCGGCGGTGTTTACCGATTCCGCGCTGAGTCATTGGAATGGCCTGGGCCTCGCGGTGCAGGCGTATCAAAAACGCGCCAGCCACGTGATCGTATGGCTGGCAGCATTGGCCCGCGCGCAGCAACGCCGCATTCCGCTGCGACTGGTCAAGGGTGCGTATTGGGACAGCGAGATCAAACGCGCCCAGGAGCGTGGGCTTGACAGTTATCCGGTGTTCACGCGCAAGTCGTCCACTGATGTGTCGTATCTGGCCTGTGCGCGCTTGTTGCTCGACGCAGCGGATGCGTTTTATCCGCAATTTGCCACGCATAACGCGCGCACCGTGGCGAGCATTCTGGAACTGGCGCAGGGGCGGGCGTTTGAATTTCAGCGCTTGCACGGCATGGGTGAGGCGCTGTACGAAATCGTGCTGAATGACTCGGCGGAAAATAGCGCCTGCCGCGTGTATGCCCCGGTCGGCAGTCACGAAGATTTGCTTCCCTATCTGGTGCGGCGTTTGCTGGAAAACGGCGCCAACACCTCGTTCGTCAATCGCGTCGAAGACGTCAAGGTGCCGGTGGATGATTTAATCGCCGACCCGGTCAGCAAGACTGGCGCGCTCGTGCATAAACCGCATCCGCGTATTCCTTTGCCGCAGGATATTTTTCAAGCGCAGCCTGGTAATCAAGCGCAGCGCGGCAACTCGCGTGGCATCAATCTGCACGATGAAACGGCGCTCGCTGCATTGACGACTGCTGTGCAACAGAACGCCGTACCGTCGCTGAGCGCGGCGCCGCTGGTTGACGGTGAGCAAGCGTCGGGCAACACGCGCGGCATCCGCAATCCCGCCGATCATCGCGAGGTGGTGGGCACAGTAACGGAAGCCACCGCCGACGTCGCGCGGCAGGCACTCGACGTCGCTGCACGCTACGCACCGTCGTGGCAAGCCACGCCCGCGCATGAACGGGCAAATTGTCTGGAACGTGCGGCGGAATTGTTTGAACAACAGCGCCCGCAGTTGTTATCGCTGCTGGTGCGCGAGGCGGGTAAAACCGTGCCGGACGCGCTGGCCGAAATTCGCGAGGCGGTGGATTTTTGCCGTTACTACGCGGCGCAAGCGCGCGCGGATTTCGCCCAGCCCGTGTTAATGCCCGGCCCCACCGGCGAGCGCAATGAATTGAGTTGGCACGGGCGTGGGGTGTTCGTATGCATCAGCCCGTGGAATTTTCCGCTGGCGATTTTTGTTGGCCAAAGCGTTGCAGCACTTGCGGCGGCCAACACCGTCATCGCCAAACCGGCGCGGCAAACACCGATGGTGGCGATGCGCGCAGTGCAACTGCTGCACGACGCGGGCATTCCGCCACAGGCGCTGCAGTTTCTGCCCGGCGCCGGGCGCGAGCTGGGTGAAGTGTTGCTGCGTGACGCACGCGTCAGTGGGGTGGCGATGACCGGCTCCATCGAAACGGCGGCGTGGATCGCGCAGGCGCTGGCGCAGCGGACGGGACCGATCATTCCGCTGATTGCCGAAACCGGCGGGCAAAATGTCATGCTTGCCGACAGCTCGGCGTTGCCCGAGCACGTGGTGAGCGATGCGCTGACGTCCGCATTCAACAGCGCCGGACAACGCTGCTCGGCACTGCGCGTATTATTCGTGCAAGAGGAAATCGCGTCGCGCGTGATCGAGTTGCTGTGCGACGCGATGGGCGAGTTGGTGATCGGCGATCCGCAATGGCTGGCCACCGACATCGGCCCGGTGATCGACGCCGCTGCGCGCGAAATCCTGCAACAGCATGTGCAAAACCTGACACCCAACGCGCGGTTGCTACGGCAGCTCGAATTGCCCATCGGCACCGAACACGGCAGCTACTTTGCACCCACAGTGTTCGAGATCGAGCGTCTCGACATTTTGCAGCGCGAAGTGTTCGGCCCGGTGCTGCACATCGTGCGCTACGCCGCAAACCAACTCGACGCGGTGATCGACGCCGTCAACGCATCGCGCTACGGCCTTACGTTGGGCATCCACAGCCGCATCGACGAACGCGTGCGCCACATCGCCAGCGGCGTGCACGTCGGCAACATCTACGTCAACCGCAACATGATCGGCGCCGTCGTCGGCGTGCAACCGTTCGGCGGCGAAGGGTTGTCAGGCACCGGCCCCAAGGCGGGTGGGCCGAATTACTTGCAGCGCTTCGCCACCGAGCGCACGCTCACAGTGAATACTTCGGCGGTGGGCGGCAACACCGCGCTGGCTGCGCTTGACGAGGATGAGACTACCCCACCCGTGTAAGGTCGTGCTTTATATTGTGGGGCATTGCATGTTTGGCTATGATCGCCGCTCGATGTCTCAATCGCGAACTTCATTCAAACAGGAGCAAGCCGCATGCCTACCCCCGCTTTTATGTTCATCCAAGGAACCAACCAAGGCAACATCACGGCCGGAGCATTCACCGAAAAGAGCGTCGGCAACATTTACATCGAAGGCCACGAAGACGAGTGTCTGATTCAAGCAGTCAATCACAACATTTCACGTGCGCGCGACTCGCAAAGCGGCCAACCCACCGGGCAGCGTGTGCATGGCGCATTCGTGGTGACGAAAGGTTTCGACAAAGCCTCCGCGTTGCTTTATCAAGCACTCACCACTGGTGAAACACTCGCCCAAGTGCTCAACAAGTTCTATCGCACCTCGGTCTCCGGCACGCTAGAGCACTTCGTCACCGTGGAACTGATCGACGCCATTATCACCGGCATCCAGATGGACATGCCGCATTGTCAAGACCCGAGCCACGCCCACTTGACGTTGCAAGAACACGTGTCGTTCAGCTATCGCAAGATCATCTGGACGCACGAAGTGGCTGGCACCCAAGCCTCAGATGACTGGCGCAAGCCGCAATAATGGCCGCTGTTATGACGTTCATTTACACTCACGCGCACACTACCGTGCCGGGCTAGTCGGCGCAAAGGAGGTCTTTTCATGGCGGGTTGGGATAAATCAAAAGCAGTCGCATATTTGAATTCAGAGGCCTTGGCCGTAAGTACGGGTAATTGTGCCAAGTACACGCGAGAGGCCATCGTGGCGGGCGGTATTACCGTAGAACGTACTCAATCTGCCAAGGATTATGGGTGGAATCTGGTCTTGGCGGGATTCCGCGAGTTGCAGGTCAGTCCTGATACCTATGCGGCCGGTGACGTCGTGGTCATCGACGGCTTTTCAAGCGCTCCAGATGGGCATATGGCCATGTACAACGGCACCCAGTGGGTATCGGATTTCAAGCAACGGGACTTGTATCCGGGACCGCGTTACCGCACGGCCCAGCCCAAATACAAGGTGTATCGTTATGGCACAGGTAAATAGTGGCGTGTGCTGGGAAGCGCGAGGGGCTTGCAGTCGCCCTCAAGCTCCGATGGTAGGGCTAGGGGAGAATTCGATGTTACGACCTTTTATTTTTTTTACGGCTCTGTTGATCAGTCTGCCTAGTCAATCCGCCGAACCAGATTTTCGCCCTGAGTTAATAAAAGCGCTGACCTGTCAAATCGACCCACTACAGAGCGTGCGCGAACTTGCCAAGGTTGGAAGTAGTAAGTACGCGTCAGGTTTCGTCGGCTACTCTTTTGGCGAAGAGATGGATTACACCGCTGTAATCATTTTACGATCCCCTGTTGTTATTGCAGGAGCGCAGGCAAATGGCGTAGTCGCGGCTACCGCAAATTACTATGCTGATTTTAATGGTGTGGTACACGCCAGGTTCACTGGAGATTACAAGAAGGTGGTTAAAGCACTCGGACTTGCGCCTCGCGAGAGTGGGAAATCCTTTTTTAAGCAAACAAAGGTGGGTCGTGACGGCAAACCTGACAACGGCTGTCCGATGACCATCGAACTCAAAGTTTTAGACGATGGTAAGTTCGTGCTCGGCTGCGGTTGGTGCAATGGCTAGCTCGTAGCCTGGCAGCCTGTCGGACTTAGGCGTTGCGTATCAGCAAACCGTTCGACAAGGCTTCGCCACTGCTGTACAACGCGCTGACTTCTGGTGAACGGCTGACCATGTGCCGCATCAAGTACTACCGCACATCGGCCAGCGGCACTCTGGAGTACTACTTCACCATCGAGATGGAAGACGCCATCATCCTCGGCATTGAGGCCAGCATGGCTCATTCAAAATGTCATGCTCGCCGACAGCTCGGCGTTGCCCGAACACGTGGTGAGCGACGCGCTGACGTCCGCGTTCAACAGCGCCGGACAGCGTTGCTCGGCGCTGCGCGTAGTATTCGTGCAAGAGGAAATCGCGCCGCGCGTGATCGAGTTGCTATGCGAGGCGATGGGTGAGTTGGTGGTCGGTGATCCGCAGTGGCTGGCCACCGACATTGGTCCGGTGATCGACATGGCGGCACGCGAGACCCTGGAACAGCATGTGCAAAACCTGGCACCCAACGCGCGACTGCTACGGCGGCTCGAACTGCCTGCGGGTACCGAACACGGCAGCTTCTTCGCGCCCACGCTATTCGAGATCGAGCGTCTCGACATTTTGCAGCGCGAAGTGTTCGGCCCGGTGCTGCACGTCGTGCGCTACGCTGCAAACCAACTCGACGCGGTGATCGATGCCGTCAACGCATCCGGTTATGGCCTGACGCTGGGCATCCACAGCCGCATCGACGCACGCGTGCGTCACATCGCAAGCCGCATGCACGTCGGCAACATCTACGTTAACCGCAACATGATCGGCGCCGTCGTCGGCGTGCAACCCTTCGGCGGCGAAGGGTTGTCAGGCACTGGCCCCAAGGCGGGTGGGCCGAATTACTTGCAGCGCTTCGCCACCGAGCGCACGCTCACGGTGAATACTTCGGCGGTGGGCGGCAACACCGCCTTGGCAGCGCTGGGTGAGGACGACGCTACGTCACCCGCGTAAGCTGCGTTGTTCTCATGAACAACAGGCATCCTTCCGCTCAGGTGCATCGCGTGCTGGAAGATTTGCGGGGTCGCGTTCCTGTTGTCGTTCAGGTAACGTTCCCGAGAGTTAAAGGTGCGCGGCAGTCATTTGGAGAACTTGAACCCGATCTAAAAAAACCCTAAGCATTCGCGTGGCGACGTCGTTATAATTATGTGCCGAAACCCTGATGTGGTTTCGACATACGGCACAGTGAGGCGACACGGATGACATTATTCCCTGCAGAGAAAACATCTTTGACATGAAAGGAAGTGAGCCAAAACTAATCAAGTTGGTGTCTGCGCCGAGCGATGATTCGCTGGTGTCGGGGCGGCGGCCGGGCCGTATTTGTTACGTGGACGACAGCCGCACCTCGGCGTATGTCACCAAGAAAATCCTCACTGAATTCGGTTATCACGTCGATCATTTCAATTCCGCAGAACCGGCTATCGTAGCCTTGCTGGAAGACGACTACGACTTGTTGCTCACGGATCTGCTGCTGTCAACCGGCGGTATGAATGGCGATGATCTGGTGCGTTTTTTACGCCTGAGCGGCCATCCAAAAAAGAAATTAATGCCGGTGATCGTCATCACCGGTTCGTCCGACAAAGACACCTTGCTGCGAATTTATGAAGCTGGCGCCAATGGCGTGCTGGTCAAGCCCATTACCGGCGATGAATTGAACGAGCGCATTCGCAGCTTGATTCCGGATCACCGCCCGGTGCCGTCGCACTCCGGTTACGCGCTGGAAATTCACCAGCAGCCAGTCGGTCCTGCGGCGGCGGCACAGAAACCGATCCCGGCCGCAACTTCCGCTGTGACGGCTGCGGAAAAAGCACTCAGCGCCAATAAGGCTCCGTCCGCTGTGCCACGTGCTGCGGGCCCGGTATTCAAGCGTTCGAAGCCTGCGGATGAAAAGAAAACTCAAGCCAAGTCGTCTGCAGCGACAACGCCCGAGCCTCCGACGCCGGTAAAGTCACGCCCGGTCACGGCATTTGGTGCGAAGAAACGCGCACGTCCCGCCGCGTCTGACCTGCCACCGCCGCGCGACGCGGCTGCGGTGATTGCTGAATTGCGCGCCAGTGATCACGTTGACGAAGACATCCCCACGCTGACGCTGTCTCTTGAGACGCCCATTGCTGAAGCGCATGCGCACCCGGTGTCGACGCTGTCGCAGTCCGCATTCAAAAACAAAGAGGGCGCACGCGCGACAAAAACGGTGTCGACCGAAAAATCCGCCGTCAATGCAGTGTCTGCCGCATTCGATACGTCCGGTGCACATGCCGCGATGGTAAAGCCGCCTCGGGCACCCGTGCGCGCGTTACCTACCGACAGCAAAACCATTGTGACGGCGCTGGATATCGAGCAGGATTTCAGCACCCTGCAGGACGAGGCGTTGCAACCGTCGATGGCGCGCACCGTCATTGAAACCGTCAAGCACCACAAAGTCTTGAGCGTAGCGGCGCTGTCCTCATTGCTTATCATTGGTTGGAGTGTGCTCAATTTCATGGGCAGCGGTGGAATCATCAACGTAGAAACCGCGCGTGCCGAAATCGGAGCATTACACCAGGCGGTCACCGTGCCGGGTAAAATAGTCAGCAAACTTAGAGTCGACGTCAGCCCCAATGCAGGTGGGCAGGTGAAGCAAGTGTTCGTTAAAGAGGGCGACAAGGTGCGCAAGGGGCAGAACATTGCGCAACTGGAAAACGATGAAGTCTCCAACGAAGTGAAGCGCGCAGAAGGTAATCTGTTGACCACGCGCGAAGAAACCACCATGGCGGAAAAAACCATAACGCGCATGCGGCGCGCGCTGGATCTCGGCGCGGTGTCGCGCCAGGCGGTGGAAGAAGCCGAAACGTCGCTTAAGTCGGCAAAGTCGAAAGAAACGGCAGCCAAGGAATTGGTGCGTTCCACTCGACAACTGCTGGACAAGCTCATGGTGACGGCGCCGTTTGAAGGCACCATCACCTCAAGGCCGGTGGAAGTGGGCCAATATGTGCGTCCCAGCGAGACTATCGTTTCGGTGGTGGATTTGGGGCAGCGCGAGATTGAAACCAAGGTCGATGCTGCCGACAGTTCGGCCATCAATGTGGGCCAGGAGGTCGAGGTCTCCTCCGACGCCTATCCCGGGCGCAAGTGGCGGGAGTCGGTCACGCGTGTCGCGCCTTCGGCAAATCGCGAAACCACGGCCAACACGGTGAATGTGTATATCAGTTTGGGTAAAGATGCGCCTGCATTGAAACTCGGCCAGCAGGTAGATACCGACATTCGCATCGTGTCCGCAGAACATACGATCAAACTGCCGATCGGTGCATTGATCCAGCGCAACGGCAAAACCTGGATTGCGGTCATCGAAGAAGGCCGTGTGCATTTCATGCCGGTCACGACCGGCATGGAGGATTTGACCCACGCGGAAATCACGCTAGGAATCCGGCCCGGACAAGAAGTCATTGTGCCTAAAGGCGCCATTCTGAATGAAGGAGATCGGGTGAACGTGGTGTCTGCTTCGCGGTGATCCAGCTCTCCAACGCTTTTAAATCTTATCGCTCCGGTGATTTTGTACTACCGATTCTCAAAAACATCACCTTATCCATCAACCAGGGCGAATTCGTCGCCATCATGGGCCCGTCCGGGTCCGGCAAGTCCACGTTGTTAAATGTGATCGGTTGTCTCGATACGCTGGATTCCGGCGCCTACCAGTTGTTCGGTCATACGGTCGGCCACCTGGATGAGGACGGCTTGGCGCGGGTGCGCCTGAAGTACATCGGATTTGTATTCCAGTCGTTTAATCTGATACCGCGCTACAACGCGCTGCGCAACGTCGAGTTACCGATGATTTACTCACGCACCGCGCCGGACGTCCGCATACTGCGCGCTAAACAAGCGCTGGAACTGGTGGGTCTGGGTGACCGCTTGGGGCACACCCCCGCGCAACTATCCGGCGGGCAGCAACAGCGCATCGCCATCGCGCGCGCCTTGATCAACAATCCGCACATCATCATCGCCGACGAGCCTACCGGCAGCCTTGATTCGGCAACCGGCCATGAAATAATGCATTTATTCCAGCGCCTACACGCCGCCGGAAAAACCATCGTGATGGTGACGCACGAAGACCGGATTGCCGCCTACGCGCAGCGCATTGTGCACGTGCAAGACGGCAGGGTTGAAACATGACAAGCACCGGACAAATTCGCGACGCCTTGTATCAGGCGACGTATGCGCTGCGCGACAATTACATGCGCACGGCGCTGAGCATCCTCGGTATTGCGGTGGGCATTATCGCGGTGATTATCGTCGGCGTGGTGACCAAGGGAGTGCGCGAGCGCGTATTTTCAGAACTGGAAAGCTACGGCCTGCAATCGTTCTGGGTTTATCGCAAAGATCAAGACGCCAGCCCAAACTCGGCAGCGCGCAGAGGCACCGGCATCGATAACGAAGATTTGCAGGCGGTGCTTGGGGGATGTTGTCCTGCGGTGTTGCATGTGTCACCGCAGGTGTACTACAGCAACTGGAATGTGACGGTGCGCGCGGGTAACCGCTTCGACTACGTGCTGCTGCAAGGCGTGGACGTTGCGCATAACGACATCGCCAAGGACGAGATTGGATCGGGGCGCAATTTTCGCCCGATCGAGATTGAGTCGCATCGCCCGGTCGCGGTGATCGGCTCGAAAGTGCATAAAGAGTTGTTCCCCGACAGTCCCGACGCGGTCGGCGAATCGTTTCGGTTCCATGAAATGAAGCTGACGGTGATCGGCGTGCTCAAGGAAAAGAAGCGCGATTTTCTCAAAAGCATCGGTGCGGCGGAAAACTACGATATCAATGACCGGGTGTTGATTCCGTACACCCTGCATCAGCAAATGCTCGGGTCCAAGGAAATACACACCTTGGCGGGCGAGGCGGTGGATGCGCGCTCCTTGCATGACGCGCAAACACAAATTGTCGAGATGCTCAAGCGCCAGCACCACAACAAGTTTACTTACACCCCCGACAGTATGGAAGGCTGGGTGCAAACCATCGACCGTATCCTGACCAATATCTCGCTGATCGGTGTCATCGCCGCGTCGGTGTCGTTGCTGGTCGGTGGCATCGGCATAATGAACATCATGACCACCTCGGTAGTGGAGCGCACGCGCGAGATCGGCATCCGCAAAGCCATCGGCGCGCCGCAGCGTGACATTTTAATGCAGTTTCTGATGGAGGCGGTGTTCATCAGCACCCTGGGTGGCGTGCTGGGTCTCGCGCTGGGGTTGGCGGCGAGTTACGGACTGGCCGCGTGGACCCGAATGGACGTGGTCCCGTCGTTATGGATCATGTTCGGCGCGCTGCTGGTGTCGATGGCCGTGGGCGTGGTGTCGGGTTATTACCCGGCCCGGCGCGCGGCGAGTTTGAAGCCGGTCGAGGCGCTGCGTTACGAGTGACGCTCAATCAAACGGTATGTTGGTGCCGGTGATGTTCGCGACGTAACTGGTGGTTGCGCCTCCGCCACTGGGTACACAAAAATTGCGAATTTTTACCGGCCCAATGGGAGGGTAAACCCAGATTTCCCCTTCAAACGTCGCGATGCCGTTTTTTCCTGGTGGTAAACACGACGCGCGGTAATCAAATCCGGCGCTGGGGGTAAACTTACTCTCAATATCCGTTGCTGCGAGAGTGCCCGAGTAGCGTATGTGGTATGCCAAGAAGTTGCCCAACGGAGTAGGGACGCTCAGCTTGTCGCGATCAACAAAATAACCAACGCTGCTTTCGTTGCCCGCTTTCATTGTTCCAATGGGAAGGCACGGCGTGGAATTATCACATTCACCCAGGATGTTGAAATCAAGTGTGCCGTTGGCTGCGCGGTCGGTGTCGGCACCGTCCGTCAGCGGTGACCAAAACACTTGCAACGGCGTTGGTTGGTTGGGTGCGTTTAGCGAAGCGCCTTTGTTCGGCCAAAAAGTACGAGTTTGCGAGCCGGGGACAACTGAGCCGACGCCTTCAAATGCGTGCAGGAAAATCGATCCGTTGCTGTCCTGAGTGATGTATTGCACGGCGCTGCCGTTGCTATACTCAAAAACGAAGCGCAGGGCACGTCGACTGCCAAGACCAAATGGCAACGGCAAAATCGACTCCTGCCATTTCAGTGAGATGTTGCGGCCGGGTGATTGCGGCGACGCACCAACCAGATATGACTCGTATTGCATTGAGATAAAGTGGTTGTTCAAGTACGTCGGCAACGTGGGGGAATCGCTGGTATACGACTTGGGATCTTTCTTGCTCACCAGACACGACCCCAGCAGCACCGTGCTTGCTGCGGCCACCACAATCAAACCGGTTTTGCCTTGCATCCATCCGCGCATTTCGACCACCTGAACTTGAACGACAGTGCAGTAATTATAGCGGGATTTGCCTGGGCGTGTGGCGCACGTACAATCAGGACCGGTTTTCGGTGAGGCCAATTTCATGAACGACCGCACGCTGTTCGACCCCGACTGCCGACGCTGCGCGCGGCTGGCCGGGTTTTTGGATCAGGTGCACGTCGATTATCCTGCCTACCACGCGCGGCCGGTGGCGCCCTTCGGCGTCGATGATGCGCGCCTGTTGATTGTCGGTTTGGCGCCGGGTATGCACGGCGCAAATGCGACGGGCCGACCATTTACCGGGGATTTTGCCGGTATTTTGCTGTATGAAACGCTGCACGAATTTGGCCTGGGCACGGCGCCGCAATCTTTGGCGCGTGATGATGGCCTGCAACTACGTGCTTGCCGCATCACCAATGCAGTAAAGTGTTTACCGCCGCAAAATAAACCGCTGCCGCAGGAAGTCGCGACCTGCAACGTCTTTCTTGCGCGCGAACTTGCGACTTTGCCGCAGGGTGCGGTGATCCTCGCCTTGGGGGGGGTAGCGCACGGCGCGGTGTTGCGTGCGTTGGGCTTGAAGCCAAAAGATTTTCCATTCGGACACGCCACGCACTACGCCTTGCCCAACGGGCGCCAGTTCTTGTCTTCTTACCACTGCAGCCGCTACAACACGCAAACCCGCCGGTTGACGCGCGACATGTTTCGCGACGTGGTACGGCGCGCCGCCGGGCTAATGCCGTGAGCGACGCTGCGCGCGCGGCATTCGATGCGGATGAATTAGTCAACACCTTACCCAACAAACCGGGCGTGTACCGCATGCTCGATGTTGCGGGCACGGTGTTGTACGTGGGCAAGGCGCGCAATTTAAAAAAGCGTGTGGGCAGTTATTTTCAGCGCCCGGTCGAGCATCTCAAAACCCAGGCGATGCTGGCGCAGGTGCACAGCGTCGAGATCACGGTCACGCACAACGAGACCGAAGCGCTGTTGCTGGAAAATAACCTGATAAAAAGCCTGCGCCCGCGTTACAACATCACGCTGCGCGACGACAAAAGTTATCCCTACATCGTGGTGGTGATGG
>JANOOV010000087.1:0-9896 GCA_031421535.1 Gammaproteobacteria bacterium | reverse complement strand
TTGAGCTGGCCGTTGGACTGCGGATTGAGATAGCGAAACTCGCCCAGCAATTGCCGTCCACGCGCGGAAAAGTTTTGCACGGTCAAGGTTGCGTCACGATGCGGCGCGATATTCCAGTAAAACGGCTGCGCAAAACTGATACCCGAACGCCCGGAACGGCCAAAAACTGGAAATAACAAACCCGATTTGCGTCCCTGCAAAGGGAAGTTGAGGTAAGGGAAATACAAAATCGGAACGCCCATAAAATCGACCCATACTTGCGTCGCGGTACCGATGTTGTCTGCGGTGTTTAATGTCAAGCTGCGTGCGTGCAAATACCAGGATTCGTCCTGCGGGTCGCAGGTGGTGTAGGTGGTGCGCCGCAGTGTCGCTTGTGTTTTGCTGTTGATATTAATTTGCGCGGCGTTGCCGCGTGCATGCCGTTGCTTGAGAAAAAAACGCGCACGTTCGACCACACCATGCTCGCCATCGAAGGAGAAACGCGCCCGGTCGCCGGACAGCAGCAGATCATTTTGCCAGAGCTTGACATTTCCGCTCGCGTCGGCTTCGGAGTGCGCGCTGCGATACACCACGCGATCACCCTGCAACCACTGCGTGCCACGTTGCAGCGCAACGCCGCCGGTAAACGTATACACCTTGCCAGCCTCGACCTCGACTTGGGTATCGTCAGCGATAATGCGTGTGGTGCGCGCATCATCGTCGGCAGGGACCGCGAACGGTAATTTCGGCATCACTACGAATTCAGCCGCACACTGGCTGAAGGGAATATCCGTCGGCAAAATTTCGGCGTGCGCCGACAACGTCGCCGAACACAGCAGCGTAAAACTCATAAGACCAGTGTAAACAGGGCGCATGGTTTATTTGCCGATGCAGAATGAAGCGAATATTTCGCCCAATAAATCGTCGGAAGTGAACTCGCCGGTAATGCTGCCGAGTTGTTGCTGCGCCAGACGCAAGTCCTCCGCCAACAATTCACCCGCCCTGCGCTGTTGCAGCTGTGCGGCGCCATTCAATACGGCATCAAGCGCGCGCTGCAAGGCATCCACATGGCGACGGCGCGCCATGAATACGCCGTCGTTGCCGCCGTGATAGCCAACGGATTCTTTTAGATGGCGTCGTAACGCGTCCATGCCCAGATTAGTCTTTGCGCTCAGTGCGAGTTGTGGTCCTGCGTGTCCGACGCTCAACCCACCCGCCCGTCCGGTGAGATCAACCTTGTTAAACACCAACGTGAGCCGCGCCGCTGCGGGCATGCGCTCGACCAGGGCGCGGTCATGCTCAGTGTAGCCAACGCGATCATCGATCAACAACAAAATGCGGTCGGCCTGTTCGATTTGCTGCCACGCGCGCCGCATGCCTTCTTGCTCAACGGGATCGACGCTGGCACGTAACCCGGCGGTGTCGATGATGTGTAAGGGCAAGCCGTCCAGGTTGATTTCCGCGCGCAGCACATCGCGGGTGGTGCCGGGTATTTCCGTCACGATAGCAAGGTCGTGACCGGCGAGCGCGTTTAATAGCGTGGATTTTCCTGCATTCGGCTGCCCTGCGATCACGACCGTCATGCCTTCGCGCACCAAGCGGCCTTGGCGCGCACTGTCGAGCGTGGCTTGCAGTTGTACGATGACGGTTTGCAAGCGCGCGCCGACTTGCCCTGCGGGTAAAAAATCGATTTCTTCGTCGGGAAAGTCGATGGCGCTTTCGACATAGGCGCGCAACTGAATGAGCTGTTGCAACAGCACTTGTACGTGTCGCGAGAACTCGCCTTGCAAGGAGCGCACGGCGAGACGGGCGGCGTGCTCGGAATTGCTGTTAATCAGATCGGCAATCGCTTCAGCTTCGGCCAGATCAATCTTGCCGTTGAGAAACGCGCGCTGGGAAAATTCACCGGGGCGGGCCAGACGCGCACCCAATTCAACCGTTCGTTTCAGCAAGCGATCCATCACTACCGGGCCGCCATGACCCTGCAATTCGAGCACGTCTTCGCCGGTAAAGGAGTTTGGCGCGGGAAAATAGAGAGCAAGTCCGGCATCAATGACGCTGGCCTGTGCATCGCGGAAGGCTGAGAAGTGGGCCAGACGTGCCGGAGGAAGACTTCCGGTAATGTTGCGTGCAATGGCCGTAACGTTAGAGCCCGACACGCGCACGATACCGATGCCACCACGCCCAGGGGGAGTTGCTACGGCTGCGATGGTGTCGGTATCGATCACAGCGCAGAGGCGGCGCGTGCTCAGAGCCTGTTCATGATTTCGCTCAAGGGCGCATTGCGGCGTTAAAATCGAACTCAGAATGCTCACATACTGCGTGTATGCTCCGCTTCTTCGTTCGATTTTGCCTTGCACTGCATCCCTTGATCGAAATCATGAACAGGCTCTCAGGCCGACGCGGCGCGTTCGATAGTGCGGGTGATGTACCACTGCTGCGCGATCGACAACACGTTGTTGACCACCCAGTACAACACCAGCCCGGAGGGGAAAAATGCGAAGAAAAATAAAAATATGAACGGCAACGCCATCATGACTTTTTGTTGAATCGGATCGGGCACCGGCGGGTTGAGTTTTTGCTGAATAAACATCGACGCACCCATCAACACCGGCAATACGTAGAAGGGGTCTTTACTCGCCAGATCATGGATCCAGAATATGAAATCGGCCTGCCGCAACTCGACACTTTCCAGCAACACCCAATACAGTGCGATGAACACCGGGATTTGCACCACCATCGGCAAACAACCGCCGAGCGGATTGATTTTTTCCTTTTTGTACAGCTCCATCAAACCCTGACTCATACGCTGCTTGTCGTCCGCATAACGTTCGCGTAATGCCTGCATTTTGGGCTGCACGCGACGCATATGCGCCATCGACCGATAACTGGTTTGCGACAGTTTGTAGAAAACCAGCTTGATTAAAATTGTTAAGAACACAATCGCCCAACCCCAGTTGCCGAGCATGCGGTAAAAGAAATCCAGTAACCAAAACAGCGGCTGGGCGATGATGGTCAGTACGCCATAATCCACTACGAGTTCGAGATTTGGCGCTACATCTTGCAAGTGGTGTTGGTCTTTGGGCCCAGCATACAGGCGTGCAGATTGTGCCGTGGTGCCACCCGCAGGAACGACGAGCTCTTCAGTCATCATGCCGATGATGTAGCGGGTTTGATCCAGTACGTTGGTGTAGTAGTGGTTGGATTGGTCTTGCGGCGGTATCCAGGCGCTGAAAAAGTAGTGCTGCAACATCGCTGCCCAGCCGCCTTTGAAAAAGCTGTCCTGCGCCTTCCACTCCGCCATGTTATCGAATGCAATTTTGTCGTACTTGTTGCGCTCCGAAGACACTACGCCACCCATGTAGGTGACGATGAAGCTGGATTGTCCGACCTCATCGACCTTGGTGCGTTGCAACTGACGATAGACGCGGCCTTTCCATTCCTTGCCGGAGGTGTTGGTAATTTCAACTTTCACGTCCACCAGATAGCTGTTGCGGTGAAAGGTGTAGGTCTTGACTACCGCGACCCCATCAGCATGGGCCCAGCTCAGGCGTGCTTCGATTACATCAACTCCGTCAGTGAGGCGATATTCGGTTTTTTCCGCAGAAAACAGCGCATCGGAATCAGGCGCCGGACTATTGCTGCCCACCACGCCGGTTTGTGCGATAAATAAGTTGGGCAGCCTGTCATTGAACAGCTGAAAGGCGTCATTGGGCTTGTCGGTCGCAACCGGATATTTAGTCAAGTCCAAGCGCCTTAAATCGCCGCCCGCAGTATCGATTTCGGCAACGAACAGATCACTGACAATGTGAATGCGTTGTGCTGATTTCAGTGTAGTGGAAGGTGTAACAACCGGCTGGCTTGCGCTTGAAATTGATGCGGTACCGGGCGGCAAGTTTGTTACCGAAGGGGCACTGTCGGCTACTGTGGGCGCGCTGCCCGTCGTCGCAGGAGCAGAAACGGGGGCGCGTTCTTTTTGTTTATTGCCCTCCCATGCCTGCCACAAAAACATCAGCACAAGCGATAACGCAACAAAGAGGAACAGTCGCCGGTTGTCCATGGGTTAAACGCGCTGGGTTTTTTCTGGAGCAGGATCGAGTCCGCCCGGATGCCAAGGGTGGCAACGTGACAATCGCTTCAGCGCAAGCCAGCTGCCCTGCAGTGGGCCATGCAGGTGTACGCAGTGCTGTGCGTATTCGGAACAGCTAGGATAAAAACGGCAGTGATGACCAAGCAGTGGGCTGATGGCATAACGATACGCGCGTAATATCAAGACAAGGATGTTTTGCATTGTTCGGCTACTGCATTCCAATGAGCTATCAAGGCGGTGAATAATTCCGCGTTGGTTTTTGTACCCGTGTGTATGGTGTTAAGTACCACTATATCCAGGCCTGCAAGCTGTTCGTGATGAAAGCGGAACGATTCCCGGATAATGCGCTTGAGCCGGTTACGTGCTGGCGCGGCAGGCAGTTTTTTCTTCGCAATGGCCAAGCCGAGTCGAGCATAGTTAAGTCCATTCGCCGCTGCCAGAACTGTAACGCTTCCGTTGCTGGACTTGCCACACGCGACGCGAAACACATGCTGAAAGGTTTTCGGTGACGACAACCGCCAGTGCGAAAGAAATCGTTGCTTGATTGAAGACAGGGCGCACGCCTTGAGTTCGAGTATTAACTAAAAGACTCTCGGATTAATTTTCACTCATCATGCCCAAGGCACTTACACGCTAACGCGGTGGCGGCCCTTTGCACGTCGCGCGTTGATTATTTTGCGACCGTTCTTGGTACTCATGCGCGCACGAAAGCCGTGAGTGCGTTTGCGTTTGATTTGGCTGGGTTGATATGTTCTTTTCATGGCGCTACCTAGTGAACAATCTGCGTGACGAAATTAAAATCGACATCGTACTTTTAAGAGGGGCGCACAGTACCGTATGCGCAGGGCGGATGTCAATAAAACATCGGCACTCAGTAGCCGTGGGTAGTAGTGTGGATAAGTTAAAAACAACAGTATAGACTCCGTGTTCTTCCACGTTTACCCCTACCTGTTCATGAGGTCGCTGCTGTGCGCGGTTCGCTTTGGCAAAAATGTGTGTGCCGGTTAGAAGAAGAATTGCCAGCGCAGCAGTTCAACACGTGGATACGCCCATTACATGCCGTAGAAAAAGATTCCACCATCACTTTACTTGCTCCGAATAAATTTGTAAGCGAATGGATTAGTGAGCAGCTGCTGGAGCGTATTGAGCAAATTGTGCATTCCGTTGGGGACGGACTGAAACTCCAGATTCGGGTACAAGTTGGGAGCAAACATCTCGCCGCTGAAGCAGATAAAAAACCTGAAGCGACAAAACAAATCGTCCGTCGCGTGCGCGATAAAGATACCGCAGCGGTGAATAGCAACCTCAATAAAGATTTTACTTTTGATACCTTTGTTGAAGGAAAGTCGAATCAGCTCGCTCGGGCGGCTTCGATACAGGTTGCTGAAAATCCGGGGGGGGCATACAACCCTTTGTTTATTTATGGTGGTGTGGGGTTAGGTAAAACACACTTGATGCACGCGATTGGCAATCTGATTATTGCGCGCAATCCCGACGCACGGGTGGTGTATCTGCATTCAGAGCGATTTGTGCAAGACATGGTTAAGGCCCTACAGCACAATGCGATGAGCGATTTTAAACGTTATTACCGTTCGGTTAACGCACTATTGATTGACGATATCCAATTTTTTGCGGGGAAGGAGCGCTCGCAAGAGGAATTCTTCCATACGTTTAATGCGCTGCTGGAGGGACAAAACCAAGTTGTGTTAACAAGTGACCGGTATCCAAAAGAAGTTTCGGGTTTGGAAGAACGCCTTAAGTCACGTTTTGGTTGGGGTCTCACTGTTGCAATTGAGCCACCGGAACTTGAAACCCGGGTAGCGATTTTAATGCGTAAAGCTGCGCAACTTGGTACGGGCCTCCCGCAAGAAGTCGCATTTTTTGTCGCAAAACGCATTCGCTCGAACATTCGGGAGCTTGAAGGTGCGCTACGCCGCATCGCGGCTAACGCAAAATTTACCAATCAAGCGATTACTCTGGATTTTGCGAAAGAATCCTTGAAGGACCTGCTTGCACTTCAGGAAAAACTGGTAACCATCGACAATATTCAGAAAACTATCGGCGAATATTTCAAAATTCGAGTGGCCGATTTATTGTCAAAAAAACGCAGTCGCTCGATTGCACGTCCACGGCAAATCGCAATGGCATTGGCTAAAGAATTGACAAACCATAGCTTACCGGAGATAGGTGATGCATTTGGTGGCCGGGACCATACTACAGTGCTGCATGCGTGCCGCAAGGTAGTCGAGTTACGGCGCAGTGACGCTAGGGTCAGTGAAGATTTTTCGAATTTATTACGCACACTTACAACTTAATTGGGTAGCTGTGGATATCCTGTTAATAGCCACTTACGTGCAGGTATCATCACAGGTTATCCACAGGTAGTAGACGTTGTGAACAAAGCATATTAGGGCGGAAAACTTTTAATAAGTATATGATATATAAAGAAAATTATTATTTTAACGTCAATTATTCGTAACGTATATAGTAACTCTAAGGTATGTACAATATGAAATTAACTCTTACAAGAGAAACATTATTGGAACCGCTTCAGGTTGTAAATGGTGTTGTCGAACGGCGCCAAACATTGCCAATTTTGTCAAATGTATTTATTTCTGTAAGCAATAACATTTTGAAGCTGATAACAACGGATTTAGAAGTCGAATTAATAACAGAAACAGCCGTATCAAATGCAGAAGACGGTGAAGTTACGGTTGCTGCCCGTAAACTTATGGACATTTGTCGTGCGCTTCCCGTGGGAACAACAATTGAAATGTCTGAGAATAAGGGAAAAATTCAACTTAAAGCGGGTAAAAGTCGTTTTAGTTTATCAACGCTTCCCGTGGATGAGTTTCCAAAGATTCAGCAGCTTAACGGAACGATTACGGTAAGTATCGTTGCATCGGTATTGAAAAACATTATCGACAAAACCTATTTTGCGATGGCCCAACAAGACGTTCGTTATTATTTGAATGGAATTTTGTTTGAGATAGAGGCCGATCATTTACGAGCAGTTGCCACTGATGGTCACCGACTTTCTGTTTGTGACGGTGCAATAAAATCGAATTCTACAAATCTTGTCCAAACCATTATCCCGCGTAAAGGTGTATTAGAATTGCAAAGACTGATCAAGGAGGATGATGCACAGGTAATGATCACGTTTAGCGAAAATCATATACGGGCTGAGTTTAGTGGAATTACTTATACCTCGAAGTTGGTTGATGGAAAGTTTCCTGATTACGAACGAGTTATTCCTCAAAACACTACGAAGAAAGTTGTCGCAGAACGGCTGCTTTTAAAAGATGCGTTACATCGTGCTTCAATCCTTTCAAATGAAAAATATCGGGGCGTTCGATTGAAGGTTAGCTCTAGCGGATTAATTGCAAGTACTAGCAACCCAGAATTGGAAGAGGCCGAAGAACATGTCAACGTTGATTATAACGGGGATGATATCGAGATTGGATTTAACGTGACCTATATTATCGATGCATTAGCGGCAATTTCATGCGACGAGATAGAGTTGTTATTTACAGATGGCAACAGCAGTTGTTTGATTCAACCGCGCGATACTAAAGATTGCCGACATGTGATTATGCCGATGCGGCTATAGTTATTTTTTGAAGGAATGTGGCTAGTTGTGTAGGAGGGGTCCGTAAATTCCAGTGGCTGTATAGATTTTAGGGGGCAAGTGAAATCAGTATTGAAGATGTTCCACGTGAAACATATCTGCACTACTCTCGTCAGTTAGTTAGAACCAACTCAGGAGCCAAAGTAATGGCGCAAGAAAACACTTACGACTCATCTCATATCACCGTTTTAAAAGGGTTAGATGCGGTTCGCAAACGGCCTGGCATGTACATTGGCGACACCGATGATGGCACCGGTTTGCACCATATGGTTTTTGAAGTGTTGGATAACTCCATCGATGAAGCACTCGGCGGTTATTGCAGTGAAATTAACGTAATTATCCATACCGACACTTCCGTAACCGTCATAGATAATGGCCGTGGTATCCCAGTGGATATTCATAAGGAAGAGGGGCGTTCGGCAGCCGAAGTTATTATGACCATCCTCCATGCTGGCGGTAAGTTCGATAGTCGTTCCTATAAAGTTTCGGGTGGGTTGCACGGTGTCGGTGTATCTGTAGTTAACGCATTATCCGAAGATCTGAGACTGCGGATTTTTCGCGGCGGAAAAATTTACGAGCAGGAATATGGCTTAGGTGTACCAAAATACGCGCTGCGCGAAGTCGGCGCGACCGACCGCACCGGCACCGAGGTTCGTTTTAAACCTAGCGCCACCATTTTTACCAACATCGAGTTCCACTACGATATTTTGTCCAAGCGCATGCGCGAGCTCTCTTTTCTCAACCCCGGTGTTCGTATCGTGCTGGCCGATGAGCGTTCCGACAAACATGACGAGTTTGAATATAAAGGTGGCATCCGGGCGTTTGTTGAGCATTTGAATCGTAACAAAACGCCATTAACTTCAAATATTTTTTACTGCATGACAGAACGCGACAATGTGGTGGTTGAAATCGCAATGCAGTGGAATGACTCTTACCAGGAAAATATATTTTGTTTCACCAACAACATTCCCCAGAAAGATGGCGGAACTCACCTTGCTGGATTTCGTAGCGCATTAACGCGAACCACCAATCAATACATTGAGCAGGAAGGCTCGGCAAAAAAAGACAAAATTGTTCTAACCGGTGATGATGCCCGCGAGGGATTGACAGCGGTTCTATCAGTGAAAGTCCATGACCCAAAATTTTCTTCGCAGACCAAAGATAAGCTGGTTTCCTCGGAGGTCAAAGGGGTGGTTGAAGCGGTGCTTGCAGAAAAGTTTGAGGAGTTTCTGCTTGAAAACCCCCAAGATGCCAAGGCTATCGTGGCCAAGGTAATTGATGCGGCGCGGGCGCGTGAAGCAGCGCGTAAAGCACGCGAAATGACGCGCCGTAAAGGCGCTCTCGACATTGCCGGGCTACCCGGCAAACTGGCGGATTGTCAGGAAAAAGATCCGAGCCAATCCGAATTGTTTATCGTCGAAGGCGATTCCGCCGGTGGTTCTGCCAAGCAGGGCCGAAATCGTCGTTTCCAGGCCATCCTGCCGCTTAAAGGCAAGATACTCAACGTAGAAAAAGCCAGGTTCGATAAAATGTTGACCTCGGCCGAGGTCGGCACTCTGATTACTGCACTCGGTTGCGGAATCGGGCGCGAAGAATTCATGCCTGACAAGTTGCGTTACCACCGCATCATTATCATGACCGACGCCGACGTCGACGGATCGCACATTCGTACCTTGATCCTGACCTTTTTCTTTCGCCAAATGGCAGCGCTGATCGAGCGCGGTCACGTGTATATCGCGCAGCCGCCGCTGTACAAAATAAAGAAGGGCAAGCAGGAAAGTTACATAAAAGACGATGCGGAGTTGAACCAGTATTTGCTAAACAGTGCCATTGAAAATTCAGGACTGTATTTAACCGAAAGTGTGCCGCCAATCGGCGGGGCCACCCTGCACGCATTGGCAACCAACTACCTTGCGGTAATGGCAACGATTCGACGACTCTCGCGCCGCTATAACGCCAGCATGTTGGAGAAAATCATTTATATGCCTTCTATGGACTTAGCCATGTTGCGTGATCGACCGCGCGTAGAGGCTTGGTACCAACAGCTGGAGGCCCAGTTGCAAGTTGGTTTCCCGGAGCGTAGCTACTCTATTAGGCTGGATAGCGATCAGGATGGCGATGTCGCTGCGCATATCACTGGCACAACCCACGGCGTGCAAAACCAATGGGTCATGCTCAAAGACTTCTTCGATTCACCCG
>JANOOV010000086.1:0-2050 GCA_031421535.1 Gammaproteobacteria bacterium | reverse complement strand
CGTATTCATCAGCCCCAATGCCGTCGACTACGGCTTACGCTATACCGCGCTGGTTGGCGGCTTGCCAACCCATTTACAGATCGCCGCCGTTGGTGCTGGTACTGCGCGCGCGCTACACGCCGCCGGTCATCCGCCCACTTTGGTTCCTGAGCATGACTTCAACAGCGAAGCCCTGCTGGCTCTCGACGCATTGCAGCACGTCGCCGGAAAAAAAATCGTCATCTTCCGCGGCGAAGGCGGCCGCGAACACTTGGCCGACACCTTGCGTAGTCGCGGTGCGCAAGTTGAATACGTGCAGGTTTACCGCCGCGAAAAACCACCTGTCGACCGTTCGGTCTTACTCGACGCCTGGGCTCGCCATGCCATCAGCGCCATTGTTGTGACCAGCAACGAAAGCCTGCAAAATCTGTTCGACTTGGTCGGTAGTGAAGGACAGGTGTATCTGAAGGACACGCAGTTGGTGGTGGTCAGTGAGCGTGCGGTTGAGTTAGCGCGCCGTTTGGGGGTGCTGCATGCACCGGTGGTGGCGGAACGCGCCGGGGATGATTCAATAGTTTCGGCGTTATTGCTGTATGTTGCTTGGCCGAATAAATAATTTTTGCATCCCGGGGGTTTTCCACGGCCAGCGAGGTAACGACATTCTTGCAGTCTAGTCGAAACGGGGGCCATTGAGTGGTGGAGTGTGAGTATGATTACAGCAAACTTCATACACCGAATATTCCGCATTAAGTGCGGCGATTCTGTTGGAACAGGCTTCCTTGTCGACGTTGATGGCAAGCAGTATTTGGTAACGGCTAAACACGTCATTCAAGCTTTTGACACCACCGTTGGCCTAGAAGTGTTCGGCAATGATGTATGGGTTCCCGTTCCGGCGGATTTAGTTGCGCATGGTGAGGGTGGCGTCGATATATCAGTACTCGCACCATCGTCAGCGATGACACCTCCAAATCTGCCAGTTATCGTCGGCAGTGATGGCGTTGTGTATGGGCAAGATGTGTACTTTCTAGGTTTTCCCTACGGTGTATTGAGTAACGTAATTTTCGGCAGCAGCGGTCATCCATTGCCTCTCGTCAAGAAGGCGTTGCTGTCATCGTTTGCAGGCGATGCATTTCTGCTGGACGGACATAACAATCCTGGCTTCTCGGGAGGCCCAGTTATCTTTGGGCGCGGCGGAGCCCCGAATTGTATTGCCGCAGTCATTTCAGGCTATAGATTTTCCGCAGAGCCGGTATTCCTAGAACAAGACAAGACAGAGCTAACATATCGCCAGAATACGGGAATCATCATTGCGTACAAGATCGAATTTGCCTTGGCGTTAATCCGAGCGAATCCAATTGGCCCGGCTATTACTTGAGTAGTAAACAAGTAAATTCCTTTCCACTGTTCGGAAAGTTCGAGGCCCACGTGCCCCCTATTTACATTATTGGTTGCGGCGATATTGGCCTGCGGGTCGCACGCTTGTGGCAAGCGCGCGGCGCATCTGTTCATGCGTTGGCGCGCAGCCCCGCCAGTGAGGCGGCGTTGCAGACACGTAATGTCACGGTGCTCCACGGCGATTTGGATCAGGCGGAGAATCTACCGCCACTGCCCGCACACAGTTTGGTTTATTTCTTCGCGCCACCGCCCACCCGTGGTGTGACCGATCCGCGTATGCGCGGATTTCTCGACGCAATTCCGAATGACCATCTACCCGCACGCGTGGTGTACATCAGCACCAGCGGGGTATACGGCGATGTGCGCGGCGCGTGGGTCACCGAAGAGTCGCCAGTCAATCCAACCATCGACCGCAGCCGTCGGCGTCTTGATGCCGAGCAGGCATTACAAGCGTGGGCAGCGCGCACGGGCGTGCCGGTGGTGATCCTGCGGGTGCCGGGAATTTATGGGCCGGGTCGACTGCCGGTCGAGGTTATCAAGTCCGGGCGCCCGATCCTGAGCGAAGCCGAGTCGATGTATACCAACCGTATTCACGCCGACGACCTTGCTAATATCTGCGTGGTGGCCGGTGAGTCGCAGAGCCCGCCGGGTATTTACAATGTCAGCGACGGCCACC
>JANOOV010000085.1:0-1814 GCA_031421535.1 Gammaproteobacteria bacterium | reverse complement strand
CTCGCGCGCCTGCATCCGGATAAGGCGGTGGCGCACTATGCTTTGGCGCATTTAGCGGTGCGTGTTTCCGACCTCGATAGCGCCATGGAGTCCATAGAACGGGCACTGGCCATCCAACCGGGATGGGAGGATGCGGCCTTGTTCAAGGCGCGCGTGTTGTTATCGCGCAAGGATATGCCGCGGGCCATGCAGTTTTACGAAAGCTACCTGGAAGCATATCCGCGTGCCGGTAACATGCGCCTCGGCTATGCGCGTTATTTGGTGGACCTTAAGCAGTGGGATAAGGCGCGCGATCAGTTTAAGCGGGTAGTGGCAGGTGCGCCACGCGATGCGGAAGCCGTATTCACGGTGGCGTTACTCGCGTTGCAGAGTAACGAGCTGGATGAGGCCGAACGTCACCTGAAGCGTGCCCTCGAGCTGCAACCGGAGAACGATCAGTCGCGTTTGTATCTGGGCCAGGTTGCCGAGCAGCGCAAACAGTATGAAGATGCCATCCAGTGGTACAGCGCCATTGAATCGGCCGAACTATATTTTGAAGCGCAAGCGCGTCTGGGAGTGGTGCTGGCCCGACAGGGCAACCTCGATCAGGCGCGTGCCCACCTGCAAAACCTGCTGCCCAAAAACGAGGCCCAGAAGGTACAACTGGCCCTGGCCGAAGAGCAGATTCTGCGTGACGCAAAGCAATACCCCGCGGCTTTCGAGGTGTTAAGCCGGGTCTTGGGCGAACTGCCGGACAATGCCGATTTGTTGTATGCCCGCGCCCTGGCCGCCGAGAAACTTGAGCGTGTCGAAGTTGCTGAAAAGGATTTACGCCGTATCCTGAAGAACGACCCGAAGAATGCCAACGCCCTCAATGCACTTGGCTACACGTTAGCCGATCGCACCACGCGTTATGCCGAGGCGCTGGCACTCATCGAGCAGGCGCTCGTGATCAAGCCGGACGACCCGTTTATCCTCGAAAGTCTGGGTTGGGCGCATTACCGTCTGGGGAATCACACCGAAGCGACACGCCACTTGCGTGCCGCCTTCAATCAGCGCGCCGATGCCGAGATCGCCGCACATCTGGGCGAAGTGCTGTGGGTCATGGGTGACCGTATCGCTGCCGAGTCTATTTGGAAGAGCGCCCTCAAGCAGACCCCGGACAGCGAAGAACTGCTCGCGGTAATCAATAAATTCAGCACCAAGTGAATTGCAGTTTGCACCGGGGGCTGGCTTCCCGGTGCAGTTTTATTTGCCCATGAACCTGTCCCGCGCTTTTCTAATTTCCGCTTTTTCTTTCCTATGCGTATCCTGCGCCACGCCCTTGGCACGCCCGCCGGGCGATCAGCTTCAACAACTCTGGCAGGCGCGCGCGGCGCGCCTAACACCGATTCAGCATTGGGAATTACGCGCACGGCTGGCGGTACGTGCCGATGAACGCGGCGGCCAGGTGTCTGTCCACTGGCGGCGGGACGGCGCCCGCCACAGCATCCGTTTGACCGGACCGCTCGGACGCGGCGTGTTACACCTGACTCAGGATGAGAGCGGTGCACATTTGCAGGATGCCGAGCAAAACGTGATACATGCAGCGAGTGGTGAAGATTTGCTGTTTCGTTACACCGGTTGGCGTTTGCCGGTCACCAACCTGAACCACTGGGTACGCGGCCTGCCGGCGCCGGATTTGGCGGTGGGAATCATCATGGTGTGAATCCAGCGTACCTGCTCGGGGGCCGGCGAGAACATTCCGATCAGACTCACATAGTCAGGGTGCCAGATTAAAAACGTATTCGGAAAAATCAGTTGAGTCGGCGTTGACAGCCGACACAGCTCGGCCA
>JANOOV010000084.1:0-3097 GCA_031421535.1 Gammaproteobacteria bacterium | reverse complement strand
ATTTTAAATTTAGCTAACGACATGGCGCCGCGTTGGGCGCGTTTGCTGTCGGACTCGTTGATGGCGGCGGTGACATCGGCGCGGTCGGCTTCGTAGATTTCGGTGGGTTCGTAGTCTTCGTCCATCATCACCACCATGACGCTGTCCCACATTTGTTCGGTTTTGAGCTGGCCGACGCGTTGGCCGCCTTTCTGTTCGTCGAAGATCGCGCGGCCCTTGATCTGGATGCGCTTGCCTTCGCGCGCGCCGTGGCCGATCGCGTCCCAACCGGCGTTTTGATCGTCGGTCAGTTCGAGGTTCATCAGACGTGCCGCGTCATGACGTGCGATTTCGCTGCTGATACCCAACACCTTGCCGGTGGCTTTACGGTACTCCGCCGCGATGCGGCGCGCTTCCGACATCAGCTTGTCGATTTGATAGAGCGTCATGCGTGTGCGGCGGCGTGGATCATGGGCGCAGCTATTGTGCGTAAATCCCGGCACTGCCGCAATGATGCCTGACGTTAACGCGCGTTATCTGCCAGACGTTCTTTTGCTTTGAGGTGTCCTTGCTGCGCCGCCGCCGTGTACCAGCGGTGCGCCTCGGCGGGACTTTCCTGCACGCCGCTGCCGGCACGATAAAGATTGCCCAGCATGTATTGCGCCTGTGCGTCGCCGCGCCGCGCCGCGCGCAGATACCACTCGAAGGCCGCCGCAACATCGGGCTGCATCTCTACGCCGCGCAAATACATGTCGGCGAGCTGGAGTTGCGCGGCGATGTGGTCTTGCTGCGCGGCGTGCTGCAACAATTCGATGCCCCGGGTGTAGTCCTTCAGTACCGCGTCGCCGCGCAGATACATCAGGCCCAGCTCGTATTGCGCGTTGATGTCGCCACTCACCGCCGCGCGATAAGCGGGCAAGGTCTCCGAAAACTTATTTTTTCCTGCCCCGGCCGCAGTGCCCGCCTCACTCCGAATAATGTCTTGCAGTGCAACCTTGGCCTTAATGTGACCTTGCGCCGCCGCCTTGGCCAACCACTGTTTCGCGCGCTCCAGATCACGCGGCACGCTGCTGCTGTCTTTATAGAACATGCCCACGTCATACTGTGCGTCGCTGTGCTGCCGCTCGGCGGCGCGCGTTAACCACGCCAAGGCCAGCGCGGGATTGACCGCCAGCGGCGCCTGACCGGTGACATAGCGCCTGCCCAATGCATACTGCGCTGCGGCGTCGCCACTCGCGGCCTTCGCGCGCACGATCTCGAACTCGCGCACGATCTGCGCATGTTTCAACTCATCGTAGGCGGTTTGCGCTTCCGCAAGGCCCGAATCGGCCGCGACCCGCAGCCAGCGCAACGCCAGCTCGATATCTTTGGGCACACCGATGCCATCGCGGTACAGCAAGCCCAAGTGGTATTCGGCACCCAGATGCCCGCCCTCAACGGACTTGCGCAGCCATTTCGACGCGACGGCAGCGTTGGGTGGCACACCCTTGCCGTTAAGGTATTTCATCGCTAATTCATACTGGGCGTTGAAGTCGCCCCGTTGCGCTTTGCGCTGCAACTCGATCAGCGGTGACGCGGGCGCGTCGGGGCTGGGTGCGCTGACGGCGTTGTTGGCCATCACGCAACAGGCGAGTAACCCGGTTCCGAGTGCTGTTTTTAAATCCATAGCCGCCGACCTCACACTATTAAAAATAGCAGGAGCGGAGCCGATACGCCACGCGCCGCACGACGGTAATTACCCGGATAAAGGCCGTGTTTCTCGCTAATAACGCCATGATAGGATGCCGGTCCCGTGACGTTATCGAAGCCATCCACACCGCCATCGACCGATCCGCCCGCGCGCGTGCTGGTGATCGCACCCAGTGGCAGTTACCGCACCGCGCCGTTTGTCGCTGCCGCCCAGCGCGTTAATGCCGAGGCGTTTATCGTCTCGCATGGCAAATATGCTTTGACCGGCGCATCCGCCCAGGGCTTGCACGTCGATTTCGAGCAGCTCGACGCGGCACTGGCGGCGATTCTTCATGAGCATCGGCAGCGCCCGTTCCATGCGGTATTGGGCACCGACGATGCGACCACGGAACTTGCGGCGCGGGTTGCGCAGGTGATCGGGCTGCCGCATAACGATCCGGCGGCGGCGCGTATTTCCAGACGTAAAGACCTGGCACGCGAACGCTTGAACGCGGCTGGCGTACCGGCACCCAACAGCCGCCGCATCAACCTAACGCAGCCGCTGGAACCCCAGGCCGCCGCCGTGCGCTACCCGTGTGTCGTCAAGCCGCTGGCCTTGTCCGCCAGTCGTGGCGTGATCCGTGCCGACAACGCCGCCGAATTCGTGCGCGCCTGCCGACGCAGCGCTGCGCTGGTGCGCGAGGCGGAAAGCGCGGATGAACGCACCACGCTGCTAGCAGAAGATTTTATTCCCGGTGTGGAAGTCGCCGTGGAGGGCTTGTTGACTCATGGCACCCTGCAACTGCTGGCCATCTTCGATAAACCCGATCCGCTCGACGGACCGTTCTTCGAAGAAACCTACTACATCACGCCGTCGCGCCTAACGCCGGACGTGCAGCAGAATATTCAACACTGCGTGCAAGCCGCCTGCGCGGCGTATGGGCTGCGCGAAGGCCCGGTACATGCCGAGTGTCGCGTCAACGCACGCGGCGCGTGGATTCTGGAAGTCGCGTCGCGCACCATCGGCGGCCTGTGCGGTCGGTTGTTGCGCTTTGGCACCGGCTACAGCCTGGAAGAAATCGTCATCGCGCACGCGTTGGGCCAACCTATCGATACGCGCGCCAGCGACGGCTCGGGCGGTGTGCTGATGATCCCCGCGAATCGTGGCGGCATCCTGCGGCGCGTTGAAGGTGTGTTGGCCGCGCAAAAAATCCAGTTCGTCGAAGAGGTTACGATCCAGATGCGCGAAGGCTACGAAGTGGTGCCGTGGCCGGAAGGCTCAAGCTATCTGGGATTTATTTTTGCGCGCGCACCGACGCCGCAGCAGGCTGAAGCCGCGCTGCGCGCTGCGCATGCATGTTTGAATATTGTCACCGCGCCGGTGTGGCACGGTGTAGATACACGCGAGGCAGCAACATGAAAGTCGTCCTGATCAATCCTTACGAACTTG
>JANOOV010000083.1:0-3874 GCA_031421535.1 Gammaproteobacteria bacterium | reverse complement strand
GGCTGTATCGGGATCCACACGCCGGTGAACTAAATCTCCGGGCGCTATCGCTTGTACGGCGTTGGAATGGTAGGGGGATCGCATCGAGTTGTTGCGGAGGAAAATTCGGGCTGTGACGGGTTACTGACAAATAAAGCGTTCATCGAGCAAGTGCGTTGGAGTCTGGGTAGGCATACGATTTTCTCTATGGTAAGTTGTGCGCCAAATTCTACTGTGGTTTCCGCCGTTTCAATGCAGGTGTTATGCGTTTACATAAAATCAAACTCGCTGGTTTTAAATCTTTCGTCGATCCCACCACGCTCACGTTGCCCAGCAATCTGGTCGGTATTGTCGGCCCCAACGGCTGCGGTAAGTCGAATGTCATTGACGCGGTACGCTGGGTGATGGGCGAAAGCTCGGCCAAACATTTGCGTGGCGAGTCGATGGCGGATGTGATTTTCAACGGCTCGTCGGCACGCAAGCCGGTCGGGCAGGCGGCGATTGAATTGTTGTTCGACAACAGCGACGGCAGCCTCGGCGGCCAGTACGCGCAGTACACGGAAATTGCCGTGAAGCGCCAAGTGTCACGCGATGGCACCTCGAATTATTATCTCAACGGCAGCAAATGCCGTCGCAAAGACATCACTGACGTATTTCTCGGCACCGGTCTGGGGCCGCGCAGTTACGCGATCATCGAGCAGGGCATGATTTCGCGCCTGATCGAAGCCAAGCCCGAAGACCTGCGCATGTTTATCGAAGAAGCCGCCGGAATTTCCAAATACAAAGAGCGTCGCCGCGAAGCAGAAAGCCGCATCAAAAACACGCATGAAAATCTGGATCGCCTCAACGATCTACGCGTGGAGCTTGATAAACAACTCGGCCATTTGCAGCGCCAGGCCAAGACCGCTGAGCGTTACAAGGAATTGAAAGACGAAGAGCGCACCGTCAAGGCACAGTTGCAGGCGCTGCGCTGGCAAGCTTTGGACGGCCAGCATCTGGAGCACGAGCGCGCCATCCAGGAAAAGAGTACCGATTACGAAAAGACCGTGGCGCAGTTGCGCAACTGCGAGGCGGAAATTGAAAAACAACGCGACGCGCAGATCGAGAAGACCGATCAGTTCAACACTGTGCAGGGGCGTTACTACGGTGTCGGCGCCGACATCGCGCGCGTCGAGCAGAATATCCAGCACATCAAGGACCGCCGCGCGCAACAGCAGCAGGACTTGACACAAGCCGAGCGCGAGCTGGCGCAGGCGCAGGCGCATCTCGATATGGATCAGCAGCAGATCGCCGATCACGAAACATTTTTGACGCTGCACGAACCGCAATTGGGTAGCGCATTGGAAACTGAAGGTGCATCGAGCGCTGCGCTGGCGCAGCTCGAACGCGGCATGCACGACTGGCAGGCGGCGTGGGACGAATTCAATCGCGATGCGGCTGACGTCGGTAAGGTCGCTGAAGTCGAACGCACCCACATCAAACACGCCGAAGATCATTTGGTGCAACTGTCACAGCGCAAGCAGCGCTTGCACGAAGAGCAAGGGCAGCTGAATCCGGCGGTGCAGGAGCAGCGTGCGGCGGAGTTGAACACGCAGCGTGCGCAACTCGAACAGCAGGTGGCTGAGCAGACCACGCACATGCAAGCGGCGCTCGCACAGATTTCCGAACAGCGCGAACACAATCATCGCCACACCACCGAGCTGGATCAGGCCCGCAGCCGCTTGCAAACCGTGCGCGGTCGGCACGCGTCGCTGGAAGCATTACAACAAGCGGCACTGGGCAAAAAACACGGCGTGGTCACTGACTGGCTGGGCCGACGCGGTCTGCAAAACGCAGTGCGTCTGGCGCAGGGCGTCGAAGTGCAAGCAGGTTGGGAGCGCGCGCTGGAAACGGTGCTGGGTTTTTATCTTGAAGCGGTGTGTGTGGACGGACTCGATCCGTTTGCGGCGCATCTCAGCGAATTGACCAAGGGGTCAGTTGCTTTCTTCGACACGCAAGCGACGATTCCGCAAGCGCAACACGCACTCGCTGCGCCGTTACTCGGACTGGTGCAAGCCCCGTGGCGGCTGGATTCATTGCTGGCCGGAATTTACGTTGCCGAGACCTTGAACGATGCGCTGGCTTTGCGCGCCAGTCTGCAAGCGCACGAATCGGTCGTGACCCGCGACGGTATCTGGCTGGGCAATGGCTGGTTGCGCGTGGCGCGCGATCCCGATGAGAAAGCCGGCGTGTTGCAGCGCGAACATGAGTTGAAAGAGCTGAGCGCCGAACGCACCCAGCTCGAACAGCAGGAAGCGAAGTTGCGCGAGATTCTGGATCAGGGTCGCCAACGTTTGCACGAGTTGGAGCAAGGCCGCGAAACCCTGCAAGCGCAGCTCAATCAGAGCAATCGCCACCGTGCCGATGTGATGTCGGAACTCAGCGGCCTGCAAGCGCGGCTCGATCAGATGCGCACGCGCTACACGCGCATCGACGATGAATTGCGCGACGTGTTGCAGCGCATCACGCAGGGTGAGCAAGAGCTGATGAGCGCGCGGCAACGTTTGGAAGCCGTGGTCGAACGCATGCAGGCAGCGACGACACGCCGCGAAGAGCTTACTCAGCAACGTGAGCAATTACGTCAACAACTGGATCAGGCGCGCGCACAAGCGCGCAGTGATCGCGAGGCCGCGCAGGAATTGCGGCTCAAAGTGCAATCCGCGCGCACTGCGTTGACTTCGGCGCGGCAGAGCCTGCTGCGCATCGAAGTGCAACTGACGCAACTTATGGCGCGGCGCGGCGAACTGCACACGCAACTCACCGACGGCGATGCGCCGTTGCTGCAACTGCGTGAAGAGCTGGAACAATCGCTGGCGCAACGTGTTGCGGTGGAAAACGAACTGAATGCCGCGCGGCGCACAGTTGAAGACATCGACCACGCGCTGCGTGAATTGAGCGCGCAACGTCAGCGCGCCGAGCAGCAATCGCAGGCAATCCGGGCCGAGCTTGACAATGCACGCATGAGTTCGCAGGAGTTGCGCGTGCGCCGCCAGACCATCGAAGAGAGTTTGGCCGAGAGCGGGTTCACGACCGCAGCGCTGTTCGAGACCATGCCGCAGGAAGCGGGCATTGACGCCTGGCATGAGCGCGCCGAGAAATTGCACGCGCATATCCAGAGATTAGGGCCAATCAATCTGGCGGCCATCGACGAATTCAAGGAACACTCCGAGCGCAAGATCTACCTCGACGCGCAGCATGCCGACCTGACCGAAGCCTTGACCACGCTGGAAAACGCCATCCGCAAAATCGACCGCGAGACGCGCGAGCGCTTCAAGGAAACTTTCGACAAGATCGACATCGGCTTCCGCGAAAAATTCCCACGCCTGTTCGGCGGCGGCACCGCCTATCTGGAACTGACCGGCGAAGACTTGCTCGACACCGGCGTAACCGTGATGGCGCGCCCGCCCGGCAAACGCAACAGCACCATTCACTTGTTATCTGGCGGCGAAAAGGCGTTAACCGCCGTAGCCTTGGTATTCGCCATTTTCGAGCTGAACCCCGCGCCATTCTGCATGCTCGACGAAGTCGATGCACCGCTCGATGAAGCCAACGTCGGGCGCTTCTGCAATCTGGTGCGCGAAATGTCCGAGCGCGTGCAATTTATTTTCATCACGCACAACAAAGTCACTATGGAGATGGCCAACCATTTAAATGGCGTGACCATGCACGAGCCGGGCGTGTCGCGCCTGGTCACCGTGGACGTGGACGAAGCCGTGCGCATGGTGGCGATGTATCGTGCGGCCCCCCCCCCCCCAGGGGTAGCAAACCAAAGGGGGTGATGCCATCGGGCCACCCCAAAACAAGCGCCGACAAGAGTTGGCGCCCACAAAAAAAAAAAAACAACAAACAAAAAAAA
>JANOOV010000082.1:0-3531 GCA_031421535.1 Gammaproteobacteria bacterium | reverse complement strand
GTTCAAGAATTCGCCGGATTTCGTGGTGCTGTTTATTCCCGGCGAACAATTTTTAAGCGCGGCGCTCGATCACGACCGCATGCTACTGGAAGACGCGTTGCGGCAAAAAGTAATCCTCGCCACGCCCACCAGTTTTGTCGCCCTGCTGCGCGCGGTCGCCTACGGTTGGAAACAAGAGGCACTGGCCGCCAACGCCGAACAGATTCGTGGCCTGGGCGAGGAGCTTTACAACCGATTGGTCACCTTCACCGATGCCTTCGCGCGTGTCGGTAAGAGCCTCGACAGCAGCGTCACTGCGTTCAACAAAGCGGTCGGCTCCTTCGACGCGCGCGTGTTACCTGCCGCGCGCAAGTTCACGGAGCTGGGTATTACACCGAAAGAAGAATTGCAGAATATCGAGCAGATTGAGAAAACGGCGCGGGAGGTGGAAAGTGCAGCAGAGCAATTGCCGCTGCCGGGGGCACATTAATCCGGAGGAGCGCCGCAATGATTAGCAACCATCTGCTGCGACTCACCATCAATTGCCCTTTGCGCGCAATTTCAAACCCACTATCATGTGAGCTTCTTGTTGCCAATGAGGAAACGGACATGTTGCAGACGCTTAAAAAAACTTGGGGCGTGTTGGTGCTCACCGTAGCTATCATCTTTTCGTTTAACACTAACGCCATTGCGGGGGACAGCATGCATCCAAAAGTACGTCTTAAAACCAGTTTCGGAGACATTGTGCTCGAACTGAATCGCGAGAAAGCACCCAAGTCGGTCGAGAACTTTCTCGCCTATGTCAATGAAGGTTTTTACGACGGTACGATTTTTCATCGGGTTATTGACGGCTTCATGTTGCAGGGCGGCGGCTTCATGCAGGACTACAAGCGCAAGGACACCAAACCGACCATCGACAACGAAGCCGAAAATGGTTTGAAGAATAATCGCGGCACGCTCGCGATGGCGCGCACCAATATGCCGCATTCGGGCAGCTCGCAATTTTTCATCAACGTGGTTGACAACGATTTCCTGAACCATCGCTCCCCCACGCAAGAAGGCTGGGGTTACGCGGTGTTCGGCAAAGTCACGCAGGGCATGGATGTGGTGGACAAGATTCGTAAAGTTCCCACCGGCTCGGGCGGGCCATTCCCCAAAGATGTACCACAAGATCCGGTCGTCATTTTGAAGGCGACACTTGAACCCTGACGAACCGCATTGAAGGCGGATATCCACCACATCCGCTGTCCCGGCACGCGCTGCAGACTCCCGCGGCACATCGTGCTGTGCGGTTTTTTTGCGCTGCTGGTGGCTGCGCAAATCGCCCAGGCCGCTGCGCCCGAAGCACCGCAACAGCGGCAAAAAATCGGCTTGGCATTGGGCGGCGGCGGTGCGCGCGGACTGGCGCACATCGGCGTGCTCAAAGTGCTGGAAGAACTGCGCGTGCCGATCGACTACATCGCCGGCACCAGCTCCGGCGCCATCGTTGGCGGCATGTACGCAGCGGGCCTGTCGCCCGCTCAAATTGAAACGCACATTGCTGGCATCGACTGGGACGACATGCTGTCCGACCGGCTGGCGCGACGCGACCTGTCCTACCGCCGTAAACAAAACGACAGCAACTATCTGTTCCCGATGGAAATCGGCATGCGCGGCTTGCTACCGATTTTTCCGCGCGGCCTGATTGCCGGGCAGAAGATCGGATTTTTTTTGCGCTCGGCCACGCTGCGCGCAGCGAGTGTCGCCGATTTTGATCGTCTGGCGATTCCGTTTCGTGCGATAGCGACCAACATTGAAACCGGCGCTGCGGTGGTGCTGGACAGCGGTGACCTGGCGGAAGCGATGCAGGCCAGCATGGCCATCCCGGGATTTTTTTCGCCACTGGAAATCGGCGGCCGCCTGTTGGTGGACGGCGGCATGTCGGCGAATGTGCCGGTGGACGTGGTGCGGGCAATGGGAGCGGATATCATCATTGCCGTGAACATCTCCGCCCCGTTGCTAAAACGCAAACAATTGGAGTCAATGGTTGATATTTCCGACCAGGCGCTGTCGCTACTCTCACTGAAAACCAATCAGCAGCAACTGGTGCAGTTGCACGGCGATGATATTTTGATTACCCCCGACCTCGCCGACGTGGGCGCCATGCAGTTTGAACGCAGCAGCGAAGCGGTGACCGCAGGCACGATGGCGGCACAGGCGCAGGAATTGTTGTTACGTAATTTCAGCGCGGCACCCAAGGAGTACACCAAATACCTGCGTCGCCAGCGCACCAAGCTGACGGCGCTCACGCGCGTGGACTTCATCAATATCGACAAGCCCGAGCGCGTCTCCGCAGCGATTATCACGCGTCGCCTTGCAACCACCGCCGGTGCGCCGCTGGACATCGATATCCTGCGCGGCGATTTGACCCGCATCTATGATCTGGGTGACTTCGAGCGTGTGGATTTTCGCGTGCTGCAAACTGAAGCCGGGGAAGGCTTGCAGATCGACGCACGGGAAAAATCCTGGGGGCCGGATTATTTGCGTTTCGGTTTGAATTTTACCGACGATTTTGAAGGCGACAGCCGTTTTAATCTCTTGGTCAATTACACCCGTACCTGGGTCAACCCGCTGGGTGGCGAATGGAAAAACGAATTCAGCATCGGCAGCACACGCAAGGTATTCACCGAGTTTTATCAACCCCTGGACCCTTTCGGCGTGTGGTTCGTCGCACCGCGTGCGCAATTTCATCAGGACACGCGCGATGTCTACAGCGGCGATGATCGCGTCGCGCAATACGCAACCAAGACTACGGGAATTGGCTTCGACACCGGCCTGCAGTTGGGCAAACACGGCGAAGTACGCTTCGGCCTGTTACGCGATTGGGTGCGGGCCGCGCCACGCGTGGGCGCAACGGGTCTGCCGCAATACGATATCCGCCAAGGTGCTTACAGCGCGAGCGTCGCCTACGACCGCATCGACGACGTTAATTTTCCACGTCACGGCACGCTGATTCGCAGCCGCCTGTTCATGGCGCGTAAGGAACTGGGCGCCGACACCACCTACGACAAACTTGACCTGAACTGGCTGACGGCATTCACTTACAACACCCATACCATGTACGCCAGTGTGGAGCTGGGTACCAATCTCAACAATCAACTGCCATTTTACGACCTGTTCACCTTGGGCGGATTTCAACATTTATCCGGCTACCACAACGGGCAACTCAGTGGTAGATATCTAGCCTACGGTCGTCTGGTCTATTACGAACGCGTTGGCCAACTACCCAAGGCGGCGGGCGGCGGCGTATATTTCGGCGCATCGCTGGAAGCAGGCAACGTCTGGGATGATCGCGACGCAGTCGAGCTCAATGACCTGCGCAAATCGGCCGCGTTATTTGTCAGCGCCGAGACCAGCATGGGCCCACTGTACTTCGCCTATGGCCTCAGCGACGGCGGCAATTACATGTTTTATCTGTTTCTCGGACGTACTTTTTAACAACCACCTGCAAGGAGGATTTATGGCGACTGTAAAACTGTATTGGGATCCCGAAGGGCAACAACTCAATTCACT
>JANOOV010000081.1:0-6684 GCA_031421535.1 Gammaproteobacteria bacterium | reverse complement strand
TGGGGCTCCTGTTCCCGCTAGGGTGGTCACTATCCCGCTGGCGATAACGATCTTGCGGATTTTGTGGTTCCCGCTGTCCGCCACATACAGATTGCTGCCGTCAGTGGTGATGCCAATTGGGTTGTAGAACGATGCTAGCGTGCCGGTGGTGTTATCGGCGGTGCCTATAGCTCCCGAACCTGCCAAGGTCGTCACCACTCCGCTGGCGATCACAATCTGGCGGATTTTGTGGTTCCCGCTGTCCGCCACATACAGATTGCTGCCGTCGGTGGTGATGGCATATGGATTGTTGAACGATGCTAGCGTGCCAGTGTTATCGGTCGCGCCCAAAATTCCTGTTCCTGCCAAGGTCGTCACCTCCCCGCTGGCGATCACGATCTTGCGGATTTTGTGGCTCCCGCGATCCGCCACATACAGATTGCTGCCATCGGTGGTGATGCCGACTGGGTAGTTGAACGATGCCAGTGTGCTGGTGCCATCGACCGCGCCTATAACTCCCGATCCCGCAAAGCTGGTGACCGCCGTTGTCAGAGTTAAATCTGTGCCTTGAATCGCACCGCCCCTGAGAAGGGCGGGATTTACCGTTATCGTGGCGCTGTTGGAAGTCACGCTGCCACTGCTCGCACTGATCGTGCCTGACCCAACGCTCACACTCGCCGCCAAACCGGTGCCATTAATTGCCACCACCGCAGTATCGCTGGATGTCCAGGTTATGCCGCTGCCAATGACCGCCGGGCCATCGGTGTAAGTACCGGTGGCAATGAACTGCTTCGTGCTGCCCATCGCGATTCTGGCGGGTGACGGCGTGATGGAGAGCGACAGCAATTCCGGCGCGGTCACGGTCAAGGTGGCGTTGTTGGAAGTAACACCATTGGCCGAGGCAGTAATGGTGGTGCTGCCTTGTGCCAAGCTTGCGGCAATGCCGCTGGTGTTAAGTGTGGCCACCGCCGTGTTGCTGGATGTCCAGGTCACTGAACTGGAAGCATTACCGCTGGTGCTGTCCGAGTAGGTGCCCACAGCGGTGAAGGTCACCGGCGTGCCTTTAGGTGTGGAGGGGGTCGTCGGGCTGATGGTGATTGCAGTAATCACCGCCGCAGTGACCGACAGGCTGGCGGTGGGTGAAGTGATGCCGTTCGACGCGGCAGTCACCGTGGTGCTGCCCACCGCAACCCCGGTAGCGATACCAGTGCTGTTGAGCGTGGCGACATTGGTGTTGCCGGATGCCCAGGTCACTTGGCTGGTGATGTTAGCCGTTGTGGCATCAGAATAGGTGCCGGTCGCGGTGAGGTTGATAGTGAGTCCTTTGGCCACGGAAGTGGAGGTCGGATTGATTGCAATCGCAGTTAATACCGGCGCAGTCACGGTCAAGGTGGCGCTGTTGGAAGTAACGCCATTGGCCGAGGCGGTAATAGTCGTGCTGCCTTGTGCCAAGCTGGCAGCAACGCCGCTGGTGTTAAGTGTGGCCACCGCCGTGTTGCTGGATGTCCAGGTCACAGAAGCGGAAGCGTTACCGCTGGTGCCATCCGAGTAGTTGCCGGTAGCGGTGAAGGTCACCGGCGTGCCTTTAGGTGTGGCGGGGGTCGTCGGGCTGATACTGATGCTGGTAAGTGTCGCCGCAGTAACCGACAGGCTGGCGGCAGGTGAAGTGATGCCGTTCGCCGCAGCCGTTACCGTAGTGCTGCCCACCGCAACCCCGGTGGCAACACCGGTGCTGTTGATGGTGGCAACACCAGTATTGTTAGAGGCCCAGCTTATGCCACTGGTGATAGCGGCTGGACCATCGGTGTACGTGCCGGTCGCGGTGAAATTGGTAGTGAGTCCTTTGGCCACAGAAGCGGAGGTTGGATTGATTGCAATCGCAGTCAACTCCGGCGCAGTCACAGTCAAGGTTGCGGCGTTGGAGGTGACGCCATTGGCCGAGGCGGTAACGGTGCTGCTGCCTTGTGCCAATGAGGAGGCGATGCCGCTGGCATTCAGTGTGGCCACCGTGGGGTTGCTGGATGTCCAGCTCACCGATCCGGAAACATTGCCGCCGGTGCCATCGGCGAAGGTGCCGGTGGCGGTGAAAGTTACCGGCGTACCTTTCGGGGTGGAGGGCGCAGCCGGGCTGATACTGATGCCGGTAAGCGCCGCCGCCGTGACCGACAGACTGGCCGTGGGTGAAGTGATGCCGCTCGCCGAAGCCGTCACCGTAGTGCTGCCGACTGCCACGCCCGTGGCCACCCCGGTGGTGGCGCTGATCGTGGCGACGCTGGCGTTGGCCGAGACCCACGTCACCTGGCTGGTGATATTGGCAGTCGAAGCATTTGAATAGGTGCCGGTGGCGGTAAAGCTGGTGGTAAGTCCTTTGACCACGATTGCTGACGATGGCGTGATGGCAATGCCGGTGAGGGTGACAGGTGTTGGCGTTTCGCCACTGCTCCCACCCCCACAGCCGGTGAGTATCAGGGTGGCGACAAGAAGCAGGCTCGTGCCGAGTTTGCCGGGAGTGGTGTTAAACAGGCTGCTCAAGAAATACATTCCAAACTCTCCTGCATAAATAGGAAATTCAACCGCGCTGCCCGAAGTATCGCCCCGTGGGTAGAACAGAACTGTGCTGCACTGTTATGTTTCACCGGTCATCACATCTGAAAATATATTCTGCAAGCCGCCTGTGCCGCGAGCAATAGGACTTACGTCCCGATGGTGACGCAGGTCTTGATTGCCGTGTGGTGCGTGCGTATGTTGTCGAACACAGCACTCAGCGGGATTCAATATCGTGTCCGTACGCATTCTCATCATTGACGATCATCCGTTGTTCCTCGACGGCTTGGCGTCGGTGTTGCGGCGCTTCGACGACGGCGTGCAGATTCAATCCGCCGTCAACGCCGAAGACGGACTGGCGGTGGCGCAAGCCCACGAGTTTGATCTGGTGTTGCTCGATCTGAATCTGCCGGGGATGGGTGGACTCGCCGCGATCAACGAATTCCACCGGCGCTTTCCGGCGCTGCCGGTCGTGGTGTTGTCGTCGTCGGAACAGCCGGAAGATATCCATCGCGCACTCGATAGCGGTGCGCTGGGGTTCATTCCGAAAACATCATCCATGCGCACACTGTTCGACGCGCTGCGGCAGGTGCTCGACGGCAACGTGTATGTTCCGTTCGATTTCGCCGGACTCGCCCCCGGGCAAGCGCGTCCCGCGTTCGCGGCACCACGCGACGCCGAAGACGGCACGCTGTCGTTGCGGCAGATGGAAGTACTCGCGTGCCTGTGCCAGGGGTTGGCAAACAAGCAGATTGCCGATGCACTGTCGTTGTCTGAGAAAACTGTCAAGAACCACGTGACCAGCATTTTCCGCGCGCTGAGGGTCATCAACCGCACGCAGGCGGTGTTGGCGGCGAAGCAGCTTGGGATGTTTTCGAAGTAGTCAGACGGGCGGGCGATTGCGCAGCAGGTTGGCCATCAGCGTGCGCAGCTTGGCCGGGTTCAGCGGCTTGTGCAGGATCGGCAGTCCGCTGGCGGCGGCCTCGCGCAACCGTTCCGGCCCGGTATCACCGGTAATCAAACAAGAGGCCCGGAGAGCGTTTCTCGCTTTCTCGCAGAATGTTCCTGATTTGTGCCGCCGAGATATCGCCCTGCTCGAACTTGGAGTAGATCGTCACCAGGACGATGGTTCGTGATGACGAAACACGGTAAATCAAACGGTATCCGCCACTCTTGCCGCGACCGCCGTCTTGATTACGAATACGCACTTTGAAAACAGTGTGTTGAACTCCTGGAATCTGGTCACCGACAAACTCACCGGCGGTCAGACGCTGAATGACCGGGTCGATGTCATCTCGAATACGGCGGTACTTTTTGGCCAGGTGTCGCAGGTTACGCTTGAACTCCGGCGTATATTCGATGCGCATTTCGTACGCTACTTACCCTTCACCTCGACGCCTTCCCACAGATCCTCTATCGGGCGAGTGTCGTTCGTGACCGCCTCATTCCAGCCCTGACGAAAACTATCCTTGGCATTTTTCAGCGTCACACTTTCGCGAAACGACTGCACGATGCGCAGCAATAACGCGCGATATTCTGCGGGTGTTTGCTCGATCTCGGCATTGAGTTGCTTCAACGTTGAACCGTGTCGTGTTGCCATGGCATGACCTGCTTTGCGGTAAATGTACTTGCGATATCGTACCAGACTTTGCCGAACTTGAAGTTGCACCGCGACATGCAAGCCTACAAAGACGAAGACCGCACGCTCGGTCGTTGCGCCAGATGGAGGTTGCTCGCGTGCCTGTCCCGGGGCCTGGCGAACAAGCAGATTGCCGATGCACTGTCGTTGTCTGAGAAAACTGTCAAGAACCACGTGACCAGCATTTTCCGCACGCTGGGAGTCATCAACCGCACGCAGGCGGTGTTGGCGGCGAAGCAGCTTGGGATGTTTTCGAGGTAGTCAGCCGGGTGGGCGATTGCGCAGCAGGTTGGCCATCAGCGTGCGCAGCTTCGCCGGGTTCAGCGGTTTGTGCAGGATCGGCAGGCCGCTGGCGGCGGCTTCGCGTAAGCGTTCCGGCCCGGTATCACCGGTAATCAGGAAGGCAGGAATCTCGGCGTTGAATTCGTTCCTCACATCCTCAATGACGGTGATGCCATTTTCTTCTTCGCGCAACCGATAGTCTGAAATGACGAGATCCGGCACGCGACCGGTGACGGCGAGCTTTTTCAGCAGCTCCGCGCTGGAGCCCGCTGCGATTACGTCGCATGACCATTTGCTCATCAGGCTTGTCATGCCTTCCTGCACCGCAAGTTCATCGTCGACGAAACAGACCAATGCAGCGCGAAAATCAAACGCGCCCGACGAGGCATCCGGCGCTGCACCGGGAACGTGTTCACGCGCGTCGCCGTGCGGCACCAGCACACTGAACACCGTTCCCTTGCCAGGAGTGGAGCGCAGCTTGACCGGGTGAGCCAACAACTTCGACAAGCGATCAACGATGGCCAGTCCCAGCCCCAGACCCTTGCTGCGGTCGCGCTCGGGATTTCGCAACTGATAGAACTCGCGAAAAATGTCTTGCTGCTGGTCGGACGGAATGCCGGGTCCGGTATCCCAGACTTCAATCAACGTGGACGCGCCGCGTCGCCGCGCGCCCACGAGTATGCCGCCGCGCCGCGTGTGCTGCACCGCGTTGGACACCAGATTGCGCAAGATGCGTTCAAGCAGGATTGGGTCGGTGCGTACGTAAATCGCGGTGGGCCGTAGGCTAAAACGTAAACCCTTATTCCGTGCCAAGGTGTGATGTTGACAAATCATGCGCTCAAGGATCGGCGCGAGCGGAACAGTCGCGACGTGGGCGGTGATGATGCCGGCGTCAAGCTTGGACACATCGAGCAACGCGTTGAAGAGCTCCTCCATGGCATCGACCGAGCGGCGTATGTTGAGCAGCACGGAGCGCTCGGCTGCGGGGAGATCGGAGTCTTGCAAGGTTTGCACGAACAAACCCAGGGCGTGCATCGGCTGGCGCAGGTCGTGACTGGCGGCAGCGAGAAAGCGCGACTTGGAAACGTTGGCTTCTTCGGCGATGTGCCGAGCTTGTTCGGCAGAGGCTTTCTGTTGATTTAGATTTTCAATGAGATCGAGGTTTTCGAAGCGCAGATTGACCGATTCCAAATAGGCTTGGTGCAGATTTTGTGCAAGGCGAGTTCCCACCGCAAGGTAAACAAACATTAGTGTGCTGAACGTGATGTGGACGGTGTCCAGCTCGCGCAAAAAAGAAATGGCCGACAGGATGAGAAGCGGGTACATAAAGGCATAGAAAGTCTGAATATAGGATATCTGTCCGATCAGTGCGCCCATCGCCGCGCCCAACGAAACGAAAAGCAGTATCAATTGATATCCGATCTGTCCGGGTGGGTACAGGACGATATTCCCCACGCCCCAGATGGTGCCGGAAATACCGTAGGCGACAATCGCATAGATCCCCCAGGGCTTGGCGTTTTGCGGTGGTGGGTTTTTCCGGTGATAGTTTCGCCACAGAAAAAACCGCGTGATCGTCAATACGTACACGCTACCGACCCAGAGGGGCATCACGAATGGGTTCATCGGCGGAGGCATGGCCACAGCGACGATGGTCGCCACCACGGCGATACCGATAAACGCAGCAGGCATGCCACGGTAGTGAGTACGGATTTTCTGCGCTTCGATCAATAAATCGCGCTGGGCCGAGGTTGTCGCCGAACCGGCTGATGGTGTGTCGCTGCGTGTGTTTGCGGAGTTAGTCATGTGCGGCAGTATAATGCTGCGCCGGGGGCGATCACAGAGACAGCGAACGTGGTGACACGAAATTTTTCATGGTGCGGTGAGTCGTGCTTTACCAGCGATACGCTACGTATAGGCCCGCACCGTCGCGTAGCGCAAACAGGCTGGTGTCGAGCCGTGGCACGTACGTGTGTTTTGCTGCGGCGAAGAAATCTTGCGGCGAATTCCACACGGTGTGAGCCCACACCAAGCTGAGGTTGAAGCCAATAAAGTTGGAGAGAAATACCCGCGCGTTGTCGGCATGGTCGTGACGCAGGTAGCTATTGAGCAAACCCAGCGCGACGAACGGCGGGGTAATGGCAAGATAGTTGAGTTTCGTGCCGTAGTCGGGATCTATTTTCAGCAGCGGCGGTGTGAGCACTGCCGCTGCGTACCATACATCGCCAAGCAGCGCGGTGCCG
>JANOOV010000080.1:0-4296 GCA_031421535.1 Gammaproteobacteria bacterium | reverse complement strand
AATGTTCTTGTTGGTCCAATCCATTTCGGAGACGTGCACCAAACCTTCCACGCCGTCTTCGATTTCCACGAAGCAGCCGTAATCCGCGATGTTGGTGATTTTGCCAAACAGACGGGTATTGACCGGATAACGGCGCGCCAGATCTTCCCAGGGATCTTCGCCCATCTGCTTCAAGCCGAGCGAAACGCGCGTGCGTTCGCGATCGAACTTCAGCACCTTGACGTCGATCTCCTGGCCGATCTGCACCACTTCGCTGGGATGCTTGACGCGCTTCCACGCCATGTCGGTGATGTGCAACAAGCCGTCGATACCGCCCAAGTCGATGAACGCGCCATAGTCGGTGAGGTTCTTGACTACGCCCTTGACGACCTGGCCTTCCTGCAATTTGTCGATCAGCGTCTGACGTTCTTCGCTGGACTCGGCCTCGACCACCGCGCGCCGTGAGACCACCACGTTGTTGCGCTTGCGGTCGATCTTGATGACCTTGAACTCCAACTCTTTGCCTTCCAGGTACGACGAATCGCGCACCGGACGCACATCCACCAGCGAGCCGGGCAGGAACGCGCGGATTTCCGCGATGTCGACCGTGAAGCCACCCTTGACCTTGCCGCTGATAATGCCCTTAACCGTATCCTTGTTCTCGAACGCTTTTTCCAGCGTGATCCACGACTGCGCGCGCACTGCTTTTTCGCGCGACAACACCGTTGATCCGAATCCGTCTTCGACCGTATCCAGCGCCACTTCAACGCTGTCGCCGACCTTGATGTCGGTAATGCCACGCTCATTGAAAAACTGTTGAATGGGGATCACGCCTTCGGACTTGAGTCCGGCGTTGACCACCACGGAGTCCGTACCTACATGCACGACAATACCGGTTAAAATTGCACCGGGGCGCAATTTGGTTTTAAGCAGACTCGCTTCAAACATGTCTTTGAAACTTTCAATCATCACAAAATTACCTGTGCCGTTTAGTTAGTTAAACAACGTTTTGATCACCGCACTCGATCCGCACACTTCCGGTTAACGGTACCCGGAACGCAGATCAACAACGCACCATCAAACGTTCGCGGCATAATGTCAAAACCTGCTCCACAACGTGTTCGACGGTGAGCGTCGAGGTATCGACGATCACAGCATCGGGGGCGGGTCTCAACGGCGCCGCATTACGTTGACTGTCACGCGCGTCGCGCGCGGCGATCTCCTTTAAAAGGGCTGCAAAATTAACACTGATTCCCTTTTCCTTCAACTGATTAAAGCGCCGTCGTGCGCGCTCTTCCGCCGCCGCCGTCAGAAAGATTTTCAATGGCGCATCAGCAAATACCACGGTACCCATGTCGCGCCCGTCCGCCACCAGACCGGGGGGTTCGCGGAAGGCATGTTGCCGGTCCAGCAAGGCCGCACGCACGCCCGGCAACACCGCCACCTGCGATGCGCCCGCCCCGCACTCCTCGGTGCGAATCGCGTCGGTGACGTCTTCGCCTTCCAGCAACACGCGCGCTTCATTGCCGCCGATATCCGGGGAAAACTGCACATCCAGATAGCCGGCCAACGGCACCAGCGCCAACTCATTGTCCCAACTCAATCCATGGCGTTGCGCAGCCAGCGCGACCAGCCGATACAACGCGCCGCTGTCGAGCATGTGCCAGCCCAAACGCTGGGCCGCGATGCGACACACGGTGCCCTTACCGACTCCGCCGGGGCCGTCGACAGTGATCACTGGCGCCGTCTTCATGGCCTGGTAACCTGCGCGTTAATTTCCAGACCCGCGCCGCGCGCCAACTGCACAAAACCTGGAAACGAAGTCGTGACGTTGGCGCAATCGTGCACCGTGATCGCTGACCGGCTGCGCAAGGCCGCGATAGAAAACGCCATGGCAATCCGGTGATCGCCGCAGCTGTTCACGACACCGCCGGTCAGTTGGCCACCTTGGATAATCATGCCGTCGGCAGTCGACTTTGCTTCGATGCCAAGCTTCAGCAAACCATCAGCCATGGATTGAATGCGGTCGCTCTCTTTGACGCGCAGCTCTTGCGCACCGGTGAGCACCGTGGTGCCCTGCGCGCAGGCGGCGGCGATGAACAGCACCGGAAATTCGTCGATCGCCAGCGGTACCTGATCCGGCGGGATCGCGATGCCGCGTAACGCAGCGGCGCGTATACGAATGTCCGCGACCGGTTCGCCACCGACCACGTGCTCGTTTTGCAAGGTGATGTTCGCGCCCATCGCACGCAGGATGTTTATCACGCCGATGCGCGTCGGGTTGACGCCGACATGCTCCAACGTCAGGTCCGAACCGGCCGCGATGCTGGCGCCGACCATGAAAAATGCCGCCGAAGAAATATCCGCAGGCACGTCGATCATGGTGCCGCGCAATACGCCACCGCCTTCGACACACACGGTATTGTCATGACGTTCCACCGCATAACCGAAGCCCTGCAGCATGCGTTCGGTGTGGTCACGCGTCGGCGCGGGCTCGGTGACACAGGTCTTGCCATTGGCATACAGCCCTGCAAGCAACAGGCTGGACTTCACCTGCGCACTGGCCATCGGCATGGTGTAGGGCATACCACGTAAAGTGCGCCCGCCTTTGATATGCATCGGCGGCGTGCCGGTTGCCGTGGTTGTCAAGTCTGCGCCCATCAAACGCAACGGCTGCGTCACGCGCTTCATCGGGCGCTTGGACAATGACGCATCGCCGGTCATGTCAACATCGAACGCCTGGCCGGACAACAGGCCCGACAACAACCGCATCGAGGTGCCGGAATTGCCTAAATAAAGCGGCTGCAACGGTGCTTTCAATCCACGTAATCCGACACCGTGAATAACCACGCGCCCCTGTTCCGGCCCGTCGATGCGCACGCCCATGGCGCGAAATGCAGCCAGGGTGCACAGGCAATCTTCGGCTTCCAGAAAGCCGCTCACTTCGGTTACGCCTTCGGCCAGCGCACCCAGCATGATCGAACGATGCGAGATCGATTTGTCACCCGGCACGCGTGCGCGCCCGGTGAACTTGCCGCCGGGTTGCACCGTGTACACCACGTCTTTTGCTTCTGTTGTCATTTCATCGTTCCGAAAAACTCAACACGAACTTATTCGATGTCACTTCGCGAGCTCTGCGCGCCGGCATTTGCTTCGATAGTTTGCGTGTACCCATCGCGCGCCTGCTTCGCTTGTGCGAATACCGATTGTAAATAGACCCCGTCAGCGTGTTGCAACGCATCCGCAATTTTCTGCAACTCGCCGCTATAGCGGCGCAGCATGATAAGGAGTGCTTCGCGATTTGCCAAACAGATGTCGTGCCACATCTGCGGGTCGCTTCCGGCGATGCGCGTAAAGTCGCGAAACCCGCCAGCGGCATATTTGAAAATTTCGTCGCTTTCTTGCATACCGGCAAGTGTATGCACCAGCGTGTACGCCAGCACATGCGGCAAATGGCTACTGGCCGCCAGAATTTCATCATGATGCTGCGCATCCATTTCCGTGACCTGCGCGCCCGCTTGCTCCCACATCCATGTCACCCGTGACACCGCCCACATGTGCGTCGTCGGTGCTGGCGTCAGAATCACTTTGCGTTTGCGAAACAATTCCGCGAACGCGGCTTCCACACCGCTGCGCTCGGTGCCCGCAATCGGATGGCCGGGCACGAACGTCGGCGGCAATTTTCCAAACACGCTTTGCGCGGCACGCACTACGTCGCCCTTGGTGCTGCCGACATCGGTGACAATCGTGTTGGGCGACAGATGTGGCGCCATCGCTTTAAACATCTGCGCCATCGCGCCCACCGGCACCGCGACCACAACAACATCTGCGCCCTGCACGGCGCGCGCGATGTCGGTCTCGGCGCGATCAATCACACCCAGCAGCAGCGCCTTTTTCAATTGCTGAGCATCGCGCCCGTAGCCCACGATTTCACCGCACGCGCCGACGGCGCGCAGCGCACGCGCCAGCGAACCGCCGATCAGCCCGACACCGATAACGCACAAGCGCTTGATCGGCGTATCAGTCACGCCCTGTCACCTTGCACAGCGCCGCGATCACGCGCGTGTTTTCTTCCGGCCGCCCGACCGTGATGCGTAAGTGTTGCGCCAAGCCCGCGACCGGACGCACGATCACACCTTCGCGCAGCAAGCCTTCGTAGACTTGCGCGGCGCTGGTCTTGACGTCCACGCATACGAAATTAGCGGCCGAGGGAATGACCGCAAAACCTCGCTGCATCAAACCGTCTGTCAGTTGTGTCAGCCCCTTTTTGTTCACGTCTTGCGTGTTCGACAAATGCGCGTGATCGCCCAGCGCCGC
>JANOOV010000079.1:0-7134 GCA_031421535.1 Gammaproteobacteria bacterium | reverse complement strand
AGCACATCGTATTTGGCCCGTTGCTGTTCGGAAACCTTGACGCTTTTTCCAATGTGAGCCGCGCAACCTGCCAGCAGCAGAAAGAGCAAACCACCCAGTGCCATGATCCAGATTCCAGGTTTGTACTTGCGCATTGCTTTGTCCTGATTCAACGTGTCGGCCACTCTAACTAAACTTCGGCTGATTGCGTTTGATGTTTAGGTGTATTCTTCGAAACGGATTGTAGCGTGTTCAGTTCACAATGATTTACCTCTAGTACACACCACACCATGTCGCTGATCGCCCTGCTCACCCTCGTCTGCGTCATCACCTATATTTTCGAGATCGTGTTTGGGCTCGCCGGGACGATTCTGATGCTGGTGATCATGAACTACTTCATGGACGCGAAAACGCTGGTGATTTATTCGGTGCTGCCGCAAATTCTGGTCGCGGTCATTGGCCTGTGGAGCGCACCGAAAAACATCGATCGGGGGGAGTTCGGCAAGATGCTCGCCTTCGCCAGCGTCGGCGCAGTGCTCGGTCTGTACTTATTCAGCCGGTTTTCGCTGGAGCTGTTTCGCACCGTGCTCGCGTTCGCCATTTTAGGGTTCGGGGTGTTTCTGGTTATCACACCGCGACGTATCCGCATGCCTGCGCCGGTGCAGCGCCTGCTGGATGTCGCAGCGGGTGCATCACAGGCGTTGTTTGGCATCAGCGGCCCCATCGCGATGACGCGGTTACTATCCACCTACGACGACAAACTGCTGATCCGCAATTACGCGCTGGCGTTTTTCCTCGCGACCAACGTGTTGCGCACCGGCAGCTATGTCGTCAACGGCAGCTTCACACCCGCCATTCTGGAAATGATGGCAATCTCCGCCCCCTTCCTGATCATCGCGTTGTGGAGCACCAGCCACTGGCATGCGAAAGTAAATCATCTGTGGTTTCGCCGCGTGGTGTCGTGGGCGATTTTGCTGGGCGGCGTGATGATGGTGGTGACGTAAGCTGCTACGTCAGGCAGCTGCGCAGCCTGACCTACAATGCAGTACATACAGGCTGGGTTGCGCAGCTACCCGGCTTTTAAAAGACAGGAGACACACGCCATGACTGAAAAAATCAGCAAATCCGACGCGCACTGGAAACAACAACTGACCCCAGAGCAGTACAACGTCTGCCGTAAAAAAGGTACTGAACGCGCATTCACCGGGGAATACCATGACTGCCACGACATCGGAGTGTATCGCTGCACCTGTTGTGGCAATGAGCTGTTCGACTCAACCACGAAGTTCGACTCCGGCACCGGCTGGCCCAGTTACTTCCAGCCCATCCGCTCCGAGGCCGTGCGCACCGAAGAAGATCGCGGCCTGTTCATGCGCCGCACCGAAGTGTTATGCAGCCGCTGCGATGCGCACCTGGGTCATGTGTTTCCCGATGGCCCGGCGCCGACCGGGCAACGTTATTGCATTAATTCGGTAGCGTTGAAATTGGAAAAGAAGTGAACGGCTGGAAGCGGCACTCGATCAGGCGGCATCACCAGAGATGTACCAACATCCGTTCACACAATGTTCTCTATTCGTAAAACTGAGGCGCAAGCTTCTGCGTGGCAAATTGCTCCTTATCATGTTGAATCCATAAGCTTGCCTTGGTTTTCTCTAAAAGCTCGTCAATCAGCGCGAAGGAATAGATAGTCTCCTTTTTGGAATTCCAAACTGGGATTCCGTAATTGTCACGATTTTCTTTGAAATGGTACAAGTCTCCAGAAAGAATGACTGGCCCGGTTTTCGGCAAATCAACAAATAGAGACTGGTGTCCAGGGCTGTGGCCTGGCGTAGAAATTATGATGACCGCGCCATCGCCAAATACATCATGATTGCCGCGAAGTTTTATTACGGTATTACTCTTTGAGTTCACATAATCTTGCGGGTGATAGCCATAATTTTTCGCACTTTCACTAAATGCCATATTGTATTCCGCTTCTTGCATTAGCCATGTCGAGCTCCTGAATAGATCAGCATTCCCCGTATGATCATTGTGAAGATGAGAGAAAGCCAAGAAATCAATTTTGGAAGGATCAATGCTAATTTCTGCTAGCTGCGACCGGAGTGTTTTAGACACAGACATATTGAAAGCACCGTCCATCACGTCTACTCCGTTCTTGCTTTTTATTAGTTGATCCGCAAGCCCGGCATCCCAAAACAGCGTACCTTTTGGGTGCTTTATTAAGTAACAAGGATTCGCGAGCTCTTTCTGCACACCTTTGCCGATCTGGGGGTTAAACAGAGAAGCATCTCTGGCTTTAACATTCCCGCAGTCAAAGATGTAGAGCTTTAAGGGTACGGCTCCCGTTGCGTTTATCTCTCCCGTCACTTTTATTTGCGGTGGTGCGGCGGTAACCGGTGCGGAAGCAAAAAGCGCCGACGCTGCGACTGCGAACAGTAGTGTGCTGACATTGAATCCCATAATTACTTGACCCCGTTTTTTGTTGCGTTGAACTAACATCCGAATGAATTCAAGCTATCATCCCAAAATTATTCAGTAAATTACTGAAAATGAAATACAACATCCCGAGTATGGGATGATCAACGGGGAATGAAACAATGTGGAGTTACGATGATGTTTCGATATTTACAACGGTCATTGAGCGCGGGAGTTTTATATCCGCTGCAACAAAGTTGAATATTCCCTCAAGCACGGTAAGCAGAAGGGTCAGTAAGCTGGAAGCGGATTTAGGCATTCAACTGATTGAGCGTACTTCACGAAAGATGCGCCTCACAGAAAAAGGAAAAACCTTCTTTGAGCAATGTGCGCCACATATCAACAGCCTGAAAGAAAATGCAACCGAGCTCATGGCATCCCGAGATGGCATCCAAGGAAGGCTGAAGGTTACCGCACCAATATTTCTTGGCAGTGAGGTCTTGGGTGATTGGTTTGCCGATTTCGTTAAGAACAATCAATCGATAAAGTTAGAAATCGTCCTTAGCAATCAATATGAAGATATCCTCGATGAGGAAATCGATCTTGCGATTCGTGTGGGGCCGCTTGAGGATTCGAGGTTTATTGCTCAGTATCTTTTCACTTCCCGTTTTGTATTATGTGCCAGCCCGCATTACGTTGGGGCATTCAAGACAATCAATAGCCCACATGATATCCCCCAACATCAAGCTATCCTGATCGGCCATCAAAACAATGAGTGGGAATTTCGACATATTAAGTCGTCGACTACTGTTCGGATTAACGCACATGGAAGAATGCGTTCCAACGATATCCATCTGACAAGACGAGCAGTGGCGAGCGGCCTTGGCATTGCGCTCCTTCCGATGCTGAGCGCTGCCCCTATGATTGCGTCAGGCGAGTTAGTCGCTCTGCTTGATGATTATGAATTGCTACAAAAACGCGATATTTATGTTGTTTACCCAAGCAAAAAATATCTTTCGGAGAAGGCGCGACGGTTAGTAAATTTCATAAAAGAAAAATCAGAATTACTCGTCGCTTGAGGGGATCAGTCAGTAGTCAGTAGGCCGGGTTAGCGCAGTGTAACCCGGCACTTTGTCGCATTAACAGCCCAACGCCGCGATCGACATTTCGTCGGCCGATTCTGCACAAAGCGACATAAGCGCCTGCACTACGGCAGATTGATGACGTCGGCGTAGATTTCTTCAATTGGAATTGTGAAATTCTATCGATTCAAACACCACCGTGTCCATAGATGAGATCTCGTTTCGGCTTAGCTGCTCGCCTTCTCGGCCTGAAGAGCATGGTAGGTCAGGTTAGCACAGCGTAACCCGACATTTTTCCTCCACCCATCGCCGCTATCGGCATCTCGTCGGCTGATTCCGCACTTCGTCGCAGCTTCCGCGCATATCGCGATACCTGCTCCTACAGTGGAGCCTCAACTACTTAAGGAGGCTTCACCATGCGACGTTCACATTGGATATTTATCCCCCTGCTCTGGGCATTTGCGACTGCGGTGCCTGCGGATATCACCCCAGCGGATTTCTTAACCGCGCAAACACAATTCGATCTGGGTTTGGCAGGCGACGACGCAGCGCTCGCCAAGGCCTATGCGCTGTTTGAAAAACTGCTGGCCGAACAACCCGGGCATCCCTTGTACCTCGCTTACCTCGGGAGCGCGACGACCCTCAAAGGCCGCGCGGCCTGGATGCCGTGGAATAAATTGAAATACGTCGAACAGGGTTTGCACTTCATCGACAAAGGGCTCGCGCAACTCACACCCGAACACGACCGCGCGTTATTGCGCAACGTGCCGGTGAGCATCGAGACGCGCTTGGTCGCGATCTCGACATTTTTGGGAATACCTGGATTTTTTCATCGCTTCGACAGCGCCAAAGAGCTTTTACAATTCGCCCTCACCGATCCGGCATTCGCCGCGTCGCCCCCCGAAGTGCAAGGGCGTCTCTATATGCAAGCGGCGCTTGCGGCGCGCGAAGATAAAAAACCGCTGGAAGAGCGCGATTTTCTGGACAAGGTGATTGCGTTGGCGCCGCAGAGTGAACTTGCGCCCGGCGCACGGCAGCGCCTCAAGGAGCTGACGCCATGAGCGTGGCCACCAGCGCGGTCGCAAACTTATCGCAGGTGAATACGCTCGTTGTGCAACTTGAGAACGCGAGCAAAACCTATCGCCTGGGTGCGAACTCGGTCCCGGCACTGCGCAATATTCATCTGCAATTGCACAGCGGCGAATTCATTGCGCTCAAAGGTCCGTCCGGCAGTGGCAAAACCACGCTGCTCAATCTTTGCGGGCTGCTGGATACGCTAGACACGGGGCGTTATCTCATCGACGGGCAGGACACCGCTGCGCTGTCACAACAGCAGCTCGCCCTGCTGCGCCGCCAGCACATCGGCTTTGTGTTCCAAGGCTTCAATCTGGTGCCGGTGATGACGACTTATGAAAATGTCGAGTATCCCTTGTTATTGGCCGGGCTGCCCAAGGCACAGCGCAAAACTCAGGTGGATGCGATGCTACAACGCGTCGGCCTCGCGGAGGTTGCGCAGCACCGTCCGGATCAACTCTCCGGCGGGCAACGGCAACGCGTGGCGGTGGCGCGCGCCTTGGTGAAAGCACCCAAGCTTGTCATTGCCGACGAGCCGACGGCGAATCTCGACAGCGACACCGCGCGCCACATCATCGACTTGATGCACGAGCTCGGCCGCACGCATCACACCACGTTCCTGATCGCCACGCACGACGAACGCATGGCCGCGCGCTGTGATCGCAGCTTGACTATTTTCGATGGAGTACTGCAATGAAATGGCTGATTTTTGCTTACAAAAATGTGTTGCGTAATCGCCGTCGCGCGGCTCTCACCGTGCTGATCGCGGCGGTGGGCACCGGCGCGGTGCTGATCAGCGGCGGCTTCGCGCTCTACACCTTCGAATCGCTGGAGGAGATGAGTGCGCGCGATACCGGGCACGTCGTCATCGCACAGCGTAATTTTTTCACTCAGGAAGAGGACACGCCCATGGCCTTGGGCCTGAGCGATTATGCCGTCCTGAAAAACCGCCTTGAACTCGATCCGCGCATCCGCAGCGCCCTGCCGCGTGTGCAGTTCACCGGCCTGATCAGCAACGGCGATAAATCCACGGTATTTTTCGGCACCGGCGTGGACCCCAAAGGCGAATTTACAGTGAAGGGGCCGTTCCTGAAAATCCTCTCCGGCGCCATCCTCAGTGCCAAATCGCAGCCCGGCTCTGATCCGGAAGTCTTGCTCGGTAAAGACTTGGCGCGTCAGTTGAAAGCCGAGGTGGGCAGCTCGCTCACACTTTTATCCACCACCACCGAAAACGGTCTCAATGCGCAGGACGTGCGCGTGCGCGGCATTTTTACGGTGGGCGTGCCTGAGGTTGACAAACGTCTGGTGCTAACGAGTTTGGATACCGCGCAGAAGCTGTTGCTCACCGACAAGGCGAGCACGCTGTCGGTGTATCTGTGGGACACGCAACTCACCACGGTCGTGCGCGGCGAACTGGAAAAACAATTGCCGGAGCTGGATATGCAATCCTGGTGGGAGCAGGCCTTCTACTATTTCGCGGTACGCAGTTTGTACCAGCGAATTTTCGGGCTGCTCGGCGTGGTGATTATTTTGATGGTGGCGTTCGCGGTGTGGAATACATTGGCGATGACCGTGGTCGAGCGCACGCGTGAAATCGGCACTCTGCGGGCGATGGGTACGCTGCCTGAGCAAGTGGTGCGTAATTTTCTGCTCGAAGCTGCCGTGATCGGCGTCTCCGGCACACTGCTGGGCATACTGATCGCGGGCGGCACGACTATTTTTCTCGCACTGGCGGAGATTCAAATGCCGCCGCCACCGGGGCAATCCGAAGGTTATCCACTCAGTATCTCCGCCTCGTTCGAGTTGTACGCAGCGACATCTCTGGCAGTGATCGCGTTGTGCATCGCCGCCGCCTGGTTCGCCAGCCGCAGCGCCGCGCGCAAACCCATCGTGGAGGCCCTCGGCCATGTTTAATCAGCTTAATAAAATTTTTGGCATCGCAGTGCTCGTATCCGCTTCCACATTCGCGTGGGGAACAGATGTTGTCACATTACTGAAAGACGCGGACCGCTATCGTCTCGCGGCAGAGGCGATGCGCGTCGACACGCAAGTGCAACTCTATAAAAACGGCCAGCTCGATAAAGAACGCCGCTACAGCGTGTACACCCAACCGGGCCGCCGCTCCTTGGTGCTGTTCAAAACCCCCGGCGAATTGGGACAAAAAGTGCTGATGCTCGACGATCAATTCTGGATCATCGTGCCCACCAGCCAACGCCCGATTCGCATCACGCCGCTGCAAAAATTGCTCGGTGAGGCCTCCACCGGCGACATCGCCACCATGACCTGGAGCGAGGATTACACCGGCGTGCTGCACAGCGAAGGCGTGTTAAACGGCGAAGTCGATATCGATGGTATCCCCTGCCTGCGTCTCGACCTCACCGCGATCCGTAAAGGTGTGAGCTATACGCGCATCGAATTGTATCTGGCGCAAGCCGATCATCACCCGGTCAGCGCCGATCTTTACGTCGCGTCCGGCAAGCTGGCCAAGCGCGCGACGTTCGCCCTGGAAAACGTGCGCGGGCAACCCCAGGTGACGACCATGACCCTGGTCGATGCGATCCAAACCGGCCAGAAAACCGTGATT
>JANOOV010000078.1:0-1578 GCA_031421535.1 Gammaproteobacteria bacterium | reverse complement strand
TTGCAGCGGCGTCGCCGCAAATCGGCGTGGCCGCCTATGTGTTAGGCAAAATATTTCAAACCCAGATCGACAACGCCGCCGGTGTTGACTACACCATCACCGGCAGTTGGGACAATCCGCAAATCGAGCGCATCACCGCCGTAGTGCCGCCGCCGACAATTCCGCACTTTTCAGATACACCCTAGTGATGCTTCGTAAATCATTGAACATAAAACGGCGTTTTTTGCCGCAGGGCTTCATTGCAACTCATCCCCATAGCTACGGTCATGACGCGTTGTCGCGCCTTGCCCTGCGACAAAATCTGATTCCCACCGCGCTGGTTTTGCGCGGGGAGGGGGCATCCGTTTTAGTAGTTCAGTGATTTACGAAGCTCCACGCTAGCTGTTGACTATGCATCTATACGAAAAATTTCTCGACAGCGTGCCAGAGTATCTCGCGCGACATTATTGGTGGGCGTATCTGTGGCGCTGCGGCATCTGGTTCTTCGATCATCAGCCCGTCATCAACGCCATCCTGTTCGGTCAATATGACCAACTGCTGAAACGGACGCTGGCGCAAGTCGAGACCAGGCGGGATGCCAGGCTGCTGCAACTGACCTGTGTGTATGGCAAGCTCACGCCGTCGCTGCTGTCCGGCACTGGCAATGAGGTTCATTTGTGCGATATCGCCACCGGCCAGTTGCGATTGGCGCGGCGCAAGACGCTGCATGTCGCGAGTCGCTGCCATCTGGCGCGCATGAACGCGGAAAACCTTGGCTATCGGGACAATGCGTTCGATCAGGTGATTGTATTCTTCCTGCTCCACGAGATGCCTGCCGAAGCACGACAGAATACCTATGCCGAGATCGCGCGCGTAGTGCGCCCGGGTGGCTCAGTGCTGATCACCGAGTATGCCACCACCCCGCAGCGGCACTGGTTGTATCGCTTGATACCGTTCCGCTGGCTGCTCGGCCACCTCGAACCATTTCTGCCTGGATTTTGGCAAGAGGACGTGACGGCAAGATTAAGCGATGCGCTCAAGCAGAACGGCAAAGTATTGGTGGGTGAACCAAACATTGAATATTGTTTTGCAAGGTTCTACCGAATCATGCGTTTCAATGTTTGAATCTCTGCGTGTCTGATACCCCGCCGCTTGCGGCGGGGTAATTCATTTACAAAGCATCACACTAATCACGCAACACTTGCGACCACCAGCGTCGTGGTTTCCAGCAGCTCCACCAAGGCGCCCGCTGTGTCCCCGGTAGTACCGCCGATGCGTTGGATCATCAGCGCGCGCAGTGCGGCGAACGCCACGACGCCGGACAGCAGCATCCATAGCCCATGCAAACCGGTGAGCAGCGGTATCGCCAGAAGAACCACACCAACCACCGTAGTGGCGCCATGTCGTGGCATATTTTCGACAATGGGCGTGCCCAAGCCGTTGGAACGTACGTAAGGTGTGGTCACAAACAATGCAGGCAATGCGGCGCGTGCGAGCACCGGCGCGATCAACAATGCGATCCAGTCGCCCGTCGTGACCAGGGTTTCAAGCGCGGCGAATTTCACGATCAACACGGCAACCAGCGCGACGACACCCATG
>JANOOV010000077.1:0-9953 GCA_031421535.1 Gammaproteobacteria bacterium | reverse complement strand
GTTCTTTGCCAAGTCCAAGCCCACGGTCGTAATATTCATTCCGGTCTCCTCCTCTTCGTTTCGATGGTTGCTAACACTTTCCATCGTGGCGCATTCGACGCCGATTAAGAAGCGGGAGGAGACCATCACATCACGCTACGGAGATTTTTGTTTGTTGTTACAGCGACATCCGGGGATTTCAAGAACCACACGGTAGGCGCCCGCCCTCGGCAACTGCTCCCTGCGTTGCTCTACCTCCGGCATCCATGCCGTCGTCGGCAACTGCTCCCTGCGTTGCTCTACCTCCGGCATCCATGCCGTCGTCGGCGCGATTCGCTAGCGCACAATTCCGCGTGTGCTTTTTTCCAGAAATTCAATCATCACTGCGACTTCAGGCGTATCCCCTGCCGTGGTCCTGAGTTGCTTGATCGCCTGCGCCAACGTGAGTTTGGAACGGTAAATAATTTTGTAAGCACGGCGCAGCGCCTGTAATGTTTCGGCTGAAAAACCCCGCCGTTTCAACCCTTCGACATTCAAGCCATGCGGCTTGGCCATGTGCCCCGACACCAATGTGTAAGGCGGCACGTCCATCGAAATGACGCTGTTCATCGCTGTAAAGCAGTGCGCACCGACGTGGCAGAACTGATGCACCAGGGTAAAACCGCCGAGGATGGCGTGGTCTTGCACATGCACGTGGCCGGCCAGCGACGCACTGTTGGAAAAAATCACCTGATCACCGACCTGGCAGTCGTGGGCGATGTGTACGTAGGCCATGATCCAGTTGTCGTTGCCGATGCGCGTGACGCCGACGTCTTGCACCGTGCCACGGCTGATGGTGACAAACTCGCGGATGACGTTGCGATCACCGATTTCCAGGCGGGTGGGTTCGCCTGCGTATTTCTTGTCCTGTGGCGCTTCGCCCACCGATGCGAACTGGAAAATTTTATTGTCACGACCGATGCAGGTCGGGCCATTGACGACCACATGCGGGCCGATCCAGGTTCCTGCACCGATTTCAACGTCGGCGCCGATAATGGAATACGCGCCCACGCTCACGTCGGGCGCAAGCCGGGCGGAAGGATGAATTACTGCTCGGGAATCGATTACGCCGGTCATTTGAAATAGTTATTCTTTTTCCGCACACATCAGTTCGGCGCTGGCGACAATTTTTCCGTCAACCTTGGCGCGCGCATCGACTTTCCAGATGTTGCGCACCGCCTGCTTGAATTCAACTTCAATGATCAGTTGGTCACCCGGCACCACCGGTCGCTTGAAGCGCGCCGAGTCGATACCGACCAGATAATAAATGTTCTGGCGGCCATTGCGCGTCTTGAATGCCAGCACGCCGGTGGCTTGCGCCATCGCTTCGAGAATCAACACGCCCGGCATCACCGGCAGCTGTGGGAAGTGACCCTGAAAATGCGGCTCGTTAATGGTGACATTCTTGATCGCCGTGAGCGACTTGCCGGGGTCGCACTGCACCACGCGATCAATCATTAAAAATGGATAACGATGCGGCAAGTGTTCAAGGATTGCCTGAATGTCCATCACTGTTTCCACGGAGTCACCCTTTGTTTTGGAGCTGTTCGAGTTGAACTTCCAGATGTTTGATGCGCCGCCACATGTCGTCGAGGTGCTTGAAGCGCGCAAAGTTCTTGCGCCACTGTGCATTGGATTCCAGCGGCGTACCCGAGGAATACACGTCCGCCTCGGGTATCGACTGGGTGACCATGGACATGCCGGTGATTTGCACGTGATCGGCGATTTCCAGATGGCCGACGATGCCCACACATCCGCCGATGCCGCAATACTTGCCGATTTTGGTGCTGCCCGCAATGGCGGTGCATGCCGCAATCGCGGTGTGCGCGCCAATGTGTACGTTGTGCCCGATCTGAATCAAATTGTCGAGCTTCACGCCGTCTTCAATGAGGGTGTCCTCAAGCGCGCCACGATCAATGGTGGTATTGGCGCCGATCTCTACGTCGTCACCAATGCGTACGCTGCCAAGCTGCGGCACCTTCACCCACACACCGTTGTCATTAGCGAGACCGAAACCATCCGCGCCGATCACCGCGCCGGGATGAATCAACACACGCTTTCCGACCCGGGTATCATGCCAGAGCGTGACATTTGCCTCCAGCCAACCGCCTGCGCCGAGTGTGACGTTACGCCCCAGCACACAACCCGCGCCGATCCATACGTCGTCGCCCACGACTGTATCTTCACCGATCACACTGTGCGGGCCGATGGTGACGCGCGCACCCAGCCGCGCACTTGGACTCACTACAGCGTTTGCGTGCACACCGCCGTCACCCGCCCGACGGTCGGCAAAAAGACCGGCGATGCGCGCGTAGGCAACGTAGGGGTTCGCAACGATTAACGCATTGCCGGGACATTCGGCGGCATCGTCCTGCGCCACAATCACCGCCGATGCCTGGGTCGCGTGCAGAAATTTTCGATAACGGGGGTTGGCAAGAAAGCTGATTTGTCCGACGCACGCGGATTGCAGCGTGCCGATGCCGGTAATCCCGACCGCACCGTCGCCCTGCACGTGCCCGCCGACCTGCTGCGCGAGCTCGGCCAAGGTCCGGGTGATCATCGTGGGCGCGATTGCCGCACTTAATTAGGTGCGCCCTTGTTGCCGCCGCCCGCTTTGCCCGATGGAGATTCTTTTTCCATTGTAGCCAGTCGCTTCAGCACCATCTCGGTAATGTCCACCTTGTCACTGGCGTACAGCACGCCATCGGTCAGCACCAGATCGTAGCTGCCTTCTTTGGCCGCAGCGAGAATCACGTCGGCGATGCGCTTTTGCAATTTGCCGAATTCTTCATTGCGCCGCGCGTTCAGGTCGTCACGGAATTCCTCTTGCTTGCGCTTGAACTCGCGCTTCTGCGCGGTCAGTTCCCGGTCCAGCTTTTGTTTTTCGGCATCGCTCATGATCATGGCGTCTTTCTCGAGTTTCTCCTCGTTTTTACGCATCTCTTTCTGCACGTCGAGCATGGACTTGTCACGCGGTGCAAATTCCGCCTCGAGGCGTTTACGCGCGGCTTCCGCCTGCGGCGCCTGTTCAAGCACTTTTTGCGCGTTGACGACGCCGACTTTTAATTCCGCCGCGTGCGTGGTAGCCGAACAGGCGCACAGCGCCAGTGTGGTGATCAGAAATAGTTTCTTCAACGTGATTGACCCTATGTTAGAAAGGAGCACCAATAAAAAACTGGAACACTTCGCGTTCATCGCCTTCTTTGTACGCAAACGGCCAGCCATAACTGAAGGTCAGCACGCCCACCGGAGTAACCCACAACGCAGTTAACCCATAACTGCTGCGCAGTTCTTTGGTATTGAAATCATCCACTCCGGCAAAGACGTTGCCGATATCGGTAAATGCGCTGATGCGAAACGACTTGCTATTCTCCGCGAACGGCAACGGAAAAATCAACTCAAGGTTGGCGACGGTGCGCAACGGGCCGCCGAGCGCCACTGCATTTTTCTCTTTGACCGTACCATTCGGATTAAACGTATCTAACTTGGTTGCGTCGCTGCCTAACGTATTACCGGCAAAACCGCGCACCGACTGCACGCCGCCGGCGTAGAAGTTTTCAAAAAACGGCAGGTCGCGGGTCTTGCCATAGCCGTTGCCGTAACCCACCGAGGCGCGCCCCTGCAAGGTAAATCCGGAAAACAGCGGCCAGCTTTGTTCATAGTTGTAACGCAGCTTGTAAAATTGCAGGTCGAGACCCGGCAGCGCGACGTCGCCGGTGATCTGGTGCAACGCGCCTTCACTGGCAAAAAAGGTCCGGTTACGCGTATCGTGCGACCAACTGGAATCGACCGACAAGGTATTAAACGTAGCTTTGGTTTGCGAGCAGTTCGGTTCTTCAAAGAAGCCGCAAATCCAATCCTTATAAATCGGCACACTGCTGCTGCTGCCGATACTAAGCGCAGTTTTTTTCAACTCGATCCCCAGCTTCGCGGTGTTGTACTCGCTAATGGGGAACCCGTAACCAATCCGTGCGCCTTGTTCGTCGGTGCTGAAATCAGCCACGTTGTTCTTGCCCGCGTCAGTCGTGCGGTAAAACATACTCAGACTGCGCGCCACTCCGGCGTCGGTGTAATACGGATTGGTATACGACACGCTGTAGACATCTGTGCTGTCGGTGTGCGTCGCTTCGACGCTGACGTATTTGCCGGTACCAACGAAGTTATTAAACGTGACTTTTGCCTGGAGCGTCACGCCCACCAACTGACCATAACCCAACGAGGCACTTAACTGCCCGGTGGAGCCTTCGGTAACGCTGATATTGATATCCACCTGATCGGAGGTGCCCGGCACCGGCGGCGTTTCGATATTCACGTCGTCAAAATAGCCCAGGCGCTGCAAGCGTACGCGCGAACGCGCGAGTTTCTTGGGGGTAAACCAGCCGCCTTCCATCTGGCGCAGTTCGCGGCGGATGACTGCGTCTTCGGTTTTGCTGTTGCCGGTGATGTTAATACGGCGCACGTACACGCGCTTGCCGGGATCGACGAAAAACGTCATCGACACGCGCTTGGTTTCATTGTTGATATCCGGCACTGCGTTGACGTTGGCGAATGCGTAACCGTCGTCGCCCAAACGCTCGCTGATCGCATTGCTGATTGCGGTCACCGCGCTGCGTGCAAACGTGTCGCCCTTTTTCAGTGTTATCAGTTTTTCCAGATCGGCGCGCGGCACTACCATTTCACCCAGCAACTTCACATCGTCAACGGTGAACTTGTCGCCTTCTTCCAGATTTACGGCGACGTAAATGTCTTTTTTATCCGGCGAGATCGTGACCTGGGTCGATTCGATGTTGAAGTTGATGTAACCGCGATCCAGATAATACGAGCGCAGCGACTCCAGATCGCCGCGTAGTTTTTGTTTGGAGTACTTATCGCTGCTGGAGAAAAACGACCCGAACGACGGCTCGCTCAACTCCATCTGGTCAACCAGCTTTTGCTCGGTGTAGGCGCTGTTGCCCACGATGTTGAGGCGCTGAATGCGCGCCGCTTCGCCTTCGGCGATTTCGATGCTGACGTCGGCGCGATTGCGGTCTTTGAGTGTCACCTTGGATTTGATTTTGACGCCGTATTTGCCCAGCGAAAAATACTGGCGCTGCAATTCCTGCTCGATCTTGTCGAGCAACGAGCGGTCGAACACGCGGTTTTCCGCCAAACCGACGTCTTTCAACGCCTTCTTCAATTTGTCGGTTTCAATCTCCTGGTTACCGGTGATGTCGATGCTGTTAATGGCGGGCCGCTCGATCACCGTGACCACCAGCAAATCGCCGTCCTGCCCCAGTTGCACGTCTTCGAAGAATCCGGTTTTGAACAAGGCCCGCAGCGCATCGGCGGAACGGCGCTCGTCCATGATGTCGCCGACCTTGATCGGCAGATAATTGAACACCGTGCCCGCAGCAATGCGCTGCAAGCCGATCAGCTTGATGTCTTTGACGACGAACGCATCAAATGCAGCCGCGCGCGGCAGATACCACAACGCGCAGCACATCAGAACGAGCGCACGGAAAACGTTCGGTTTCATGGGCGGGGGATATTACCTGAGCAAACGCGCGACGTCATTGTAAAGCGCAAGCGACATCAACATCAGCAGCAAGGCCAGACCGACGCGTTGCAGTTTCATCTGCGTGGCGTCGGACAGCGGACGTCCTTTTACAATCTCAATCAGGTAGTACGTCAAGTGCCCGCCGTCGAGCATCGGGACCGGCAGCAAGTTCAGCACACCCAGGCTGACACTCACAATGGCGAGAAACGACAGGAATGCAGTCAGCCCGATATTCGCCGTGTATCCGGCGTATTTCGCGATGGTGATCGGGCCGCTGAGGTTTTCTACACTCACCTGACCGATCAGCATCTTGCCCATCATCACCAGCGTCAACCACGACATGTCCCAGGTTTTTTGCAGCGCCGGAACCACGGCGGCGAACACGCCGTAGCGGTGCGTCGCCTTCCACGCTTCGGGCACCTCCGGCGCCGGGCCGGGTGCGGCGCCGATGCGACCGATCACCTTGCCCTCTTCTTCGGCATGCCCGATGTTAAGTGTGACGTCCTGTGCAACCGCGTCGCGTTCGATACGCACGCTGACGGTTTGGTCGGGATGCGCGCGCACAAACTCCACCCACTGCATCCAGTCTTTGAACTCCTGCCCGGCCGCGCTCAATACCCGGTCACCACCCTTTAAACCGGCCGCCGCTGCCGCACTGCTGCCCTGCACCGAGCCGATCACTGCGGGCATGACCAATTGAATCGGGCGCAGGCCGAGGTGTTCAATGATCTCCACGTCTTGCGGATCGCGTTTTACACCGGTGAAATCCAGTTGCACACGCCGCAGCGCAGCGTTGTCGGCACGCACTTCCAGCTCGGCGGTGTTTTGCTGCAATCCGAGCGTGAGCAATTCCTGCCGCGCCGCTTGCCAGGTCGGCGTCTCCCGTCCGCCAACCGACACGATTTCGTCACCGGCACGCACCCCGGCGCGCGCCGCCACCGAGTTAGCGTCAACACTGTCCACGTAAGGCTTCAAACCCGGCAGGCCGACGTTGAACATCAGCCAATAAGCGAAGATCGCAAAGAAGAAATTAAACAGTGGACCGGCGGCGACAATCGCAAACCGTTTGCTCACCGGCTGGCGATTAAATGCACGATGCAGCTCATGCGCATCGACCGGACCTTCGCGCTCGTCGAGCATCTTGACATAGCCGCCCAGCGGGATCGCCGCAATCACGTATTCGGTTTTATCCGCGCCCGCGACACGTTTCCACAGCGGCGCGCCGAAGCCCACCGAGAAGCGCAACACCTTGACGCCGCATTTAACCGCAATCCAGTAGTGGCCGAACTCATGCACCGTGATGAGCAGGCTCAGCACGACGATGAAAGCAATTAACGAGATCAGAAAATCGGTCATAAGTTATTTCCAGTGCATCTTGTTTTGCCGCACCGCGAACGCGGCGCAATCAAACTGCCAACCCCACAAACCGCTCCGCGCTCGACCGCGCCACCTGATCGGCGTCCAGCACTGAATCTAAAGTCACTGCACTGCCTCCCGGCACCGCGTCCATCACTTGCTCGACGACGCGCGCAATCCCGGTGAATGGCAAGCGCCGTTCCAGAAACGCTTGGACCGCGACTTCATTGGCGGCGTTCATTATTGCACCGCTGGTGCCGCCCGCGCGCACGGTTTGATAGGCCAGTCGCAAACACGGAAAGCGCTGCATGTCCGGCGGGCTGAAATCCAGCCGTGCAACTGCAAAAATATCAAGACTGGATACGCCGGACTCGATGCGTTCCGGCCACGCCAGCGCGTGTGCAATCGGCGTGCGCATGTCCGGATTACCCAGTTGCGCCAGCATCGAACCGTCGCGATACTCAACCATCGAGTGAATCACACTTTGCGGATGCAGCACGACCTGAATCTGTTCGGGCGTGGCGTTGAACAGCCAACGCGCTTCGATGACTTCGAGTCCCTTGTTCATCATGGTCGCGGAATCCACCGAGATTTTTTTGCCCATCACCCAGTTCGGGTGCGCAATCGCTTGTTCCGGCGTCACGCTGTCGAGTTGCTCGACCGGTGTGGTGCGAAACGGGCCACCCGACGCGGTGATCAAAATGCGCCGCACACCGACCTGCGCCAGCCCGCTGCCGAAGTTGACCGGCAGGCATTGAAAAATCGCATTGTGTTCGCTATCCACCGGCAACAGTTGCGCGCCGCTGCGCTGCACTTCGTCCATGAAAATCTGGCCGGACATCACCAGCGCTTCTTTGTTGGCGAGCAGGATGCGTTTACCGGCGCGCGCAGCAGCCAGCGATGAGCGCAACCCCGCCGCACCGACAATCGCCGCAACCACAATGCGCGCTTCCGGCAGTGCCGCCATCTGCTCCAGGCTTTCGGCGCCGGACAACACTTCGGTCGGCACGCGCTGCTCACGCAGCAGCACACGCAAGCGCTGCGCCGCTGCCGCGTCCACCATCACCGCATACGCCGGGCGATGCTGCGCGCACAAAGCGGCCATGCGCTCAACCTGCCGATGTGCGCTTAAAGCCACGACCTGGTACCGGTCGGGATGTCGGGACAGCACGTCCAGCGTGCTTCCGCCAATTGAACCGGTTGCGCCGAGCACGACCACGCCAACCGGTGCATGAGCGACGCTCATACACTCTCCAACAGCCACAGTCCCAACGTGAAAACCGGCGCAGCGGCGGTAAGGCTGTCAATGCGATCCAATACACCGCCGTGACCTGGGAGCAACGTGCCGCTGTCTTTCGCACCGGCCTGGCGTTTGATCAGGCTTTCAAACAAGTCGCCGACAATCGAGAACATCACCGTCACCAGGCACAGGGTGACAAACGCAATTAACAGCATGCCGCGCAGCTCGAACAACGTGCCGCACACCGCCGCGTAAACCACAGTTGCAGCGAATGCGCCGTAGGCACCTTCCCAGGTTTTACCGGGACTGATCTGTGGCGCGAGTTTATTTTTTCCCCAGGCGCGGCCGGTAAAATACGCAGCGCTGTCGGCAATGCCCACCAAGCCAAACAGAAACAGCACATGCCACGGCCCGTACTGCGGCGTGATATGTAAATGGATGAGCGCCAACCAGGATGGCACCAACAGAAATACACCCATCAAAAAACGTGTGACGTGGCCATAGGTGTGTAGCGGACGCAAAGTATCGCTCTGCGGCAAGCTTGATAACACCGCGCACCAGCCGACGGCGGATAGACCCAGAATGACCGGCAACACGCCGGTTTCATGCTGGAAAAACCACAACGGGATGAGCACCGCCAGCAACGCACCCGGCAACATCGACGTGGCCGCGCTGGATTTCGGTTGCATCAGATGCGCCCACTCCCACGCACCGGCCGCAAGAAACACACTCAGTAGCACAGCGAACCACAGTGTGGAAAATGAAAAAATTGCGGTAATAATCAGCGCCAGCAACACGGCGGCGGTCAGCAGGCGTTGTTTAAGCACCCTGCGACTGCTCCACCTGCTCGCCGGTACGACCGAAACGGCGCTGCCGTTTGGAAAATGACAACAACGCGTCGTCGAAGGCCGGCGCCAGAAAATCCGGCCACAGCGTGTCGGTAAAATACAGTTCGGTGTACGCCAATTGCCACAACAGGAAATTACTTACGCGTTGCTCACCACCGGTGCGGATGAATAAATCCGGCTCAGGCAAGTCGCTCATGGACAAATGTCGTTCAAGCAGTTCAGGCGTGATGTCGGTGCTTTTTAACTGCCCGGCTGCAACTTGAAGCGCAACGTTGCGCGCGGCCTGTGCGATGTCCCAGCGTCCACCGTAGTTGGCGGCAATCACCACGGTCAGGCCGGTATTGTTGCGGGTGGTTTCTTCCGCCTCGGCGATGCGCAGCTGCAATTTCGGATCGAACGCGGTGCGCTCGCCGATCACGCGCAGCCGCACATTATTGGAATGCAGACGCTTGACCTCGCGCTTCAGGGTTTGCAAAAACAACTCCATCAGCAACCCGACTTCCGACGGCGGGCGCCGCCAGTTTTCGCTGCTGAACGCGAACAGCGTCAGCACTTCGACGCCTTTTTTCGCGCACGCTTCCACCACCTGGCGCACCGCATCGACTCCCGCCTGGTGTCCGGCGACGCGCGGCAACAGCCGTTTGCGCGCCCAGCGTCCGTTGCCATCCATGATAATGGCAACGTGGCGCGGCAAGTGGCTGGGAGGTGCTGCAGAAGGTTTAGACATGCTATTCACTGTGGGCAGTGCCCACCATTTGCGCTGCGGCGCGTCGACACACGGCGGGCGGTGCCCACCCTACAACTCCATCAATTCTTTTTCTTTGGCCGCGAGCAGCTTGTCAACATCGGCCACGAAGCGATCAGTGAGCTTTTGCACGTCATCCTGCGCGCCACGCTCTTCGTCTTCGGTGATTTTCTTTTCTTTAAACAGATTCTTTAAATGCTGATTGGCATC
>JANOOV010000076.1:0-4543 GCA_031421535.1 Gammaproteobacteria bacterium | reverse complement strand
CGTCGAGGTGAGCGACGTGCAACTGTGTGCGGCGTTTGCGCGTGTCGATGCCGCGCGCGGCGATACGTCGTTGACCTATTTTGAATTCGGCACGCTTGCGGCGTTGGATATTTTTTCGCACTCCAATCTGGAAGTCATGGTCTTGGAAGTCGGCTTGGGCGGGCGGCTGGATGCGGTGAATATTCTCGATACGGATGTTGCTCTGGTCACCAGCGTTGCACTCGATCACACCGAATGGTTGGGCACTGATCGCGATAGCATCGCGCGCGAAAAAGCCGGAATTTATCGCGCCGGTAAGCCCGCACTGTTCGGCGAGAGTGATGTGCCGAACACCCTGCAGCAGCACGCGTTGGCGATCGGCGCCAATTTGTATCGCTATGGCACCGAATTCGGCGCGCGCCCCGCCGCCAACGCGTGGACCTGGTGGGGCCTGGGCAAAGAGCGGCATGCGCTGGTGCTGCCCGCATTGCGGGGTCCGCACCAACTGCAAAATGCAGCGGGCGCGTTGATGGCGCTGGAATTGCTGGCGGATCGTGCGCCGGTGACGCAGGCGCAGATTCGCACCGGACTGATGACGGTGGCATTGCCGGGGCGTTTTCAGGTGGTGCCGGGACCGGTCACCCGCATCTACGACGTGGCGCACAACCCGCATGGCGCGCATGCGCTGGCGCAGACGTTGCGTGTGCACGTCTGTAGCGGTCGCACCTTTGCGGTGTGCGGCATGTTGCGCGACAAGGACGTCAGCGCGACCGTGGCGGAACTCGCGGCACGGGTAGATGCGTGGTATGTCGCGCCGGTCCGTTCGCCGCGCACCGCGTCGGTGGGGGAATTGGCCGCCGCAGTGCGCGTGGCTGACGCGGGCAAACCGGTGTTTGCGTGCTCCGACATCGCCGCCGCGCAGCAACAAGCACTTGCCGATGCGCGTGACGGTGACCGTATTGTGGTGTTTGGGTCGTTTTACACGGTGGCGGCAGCGTTGCACGCAAGCCTATAATCAGGCCCTCGAAGTAGTGGTTATGAGCGTGACTGTGCCTTTCACGACATGGGGCGGTCTGCTACGATAATTATCAAGATCAAGCTTGCGCAGGATGACATCATGGCCGTCTCACTTAAGTCATTGGGTATCGAACGCCTTGGGATCGAAGAGCGGCTGAATTTGGTTGAAGAGCTTTGGGACAGCATTGCTGCGGACAGCTCCGCAGTGCCACTGACGGTCGCCCAACGCGCGGAGCTTGACCGCAGAATTTCCGAGCACGAAGCAAATCCCGGCGATGTCGTGCCGTGGGAAGAAGTCAAGAGTTCGATAACTGAACGCCTCAAGAAATGACTTTGGCGGTTGTTTTTCGGCACACCGCACGTCGCGAGTTCGATGAGGCGGTATTTTGGTATGAAGAACGACACTCTGGCCTGGGTTTTCAATTCGTGTCGGAGATCAATCACGCCGTTGACTTGGCGGCGGAAAACCCGGAACGCTTTCCCATCATGCACCGGAGTATTCGCTGTGTTCGGGTGCGTCGCTTTCCATACTCGGTGTTCTTCCAGGCGGAATCTCGGCGTATCGTCGTGTTGTCCGTATTCCATGCGCGACGCGACCCAAGCGTGTGGCGACAACGCGCATAACCTGCCATTCACTCAATAGGTAACAGCAGTGGAAGACAATCGTTTTCGCAATCGCGTGGTGGGTGCGCTGGTGTTGGTGTCCCTCGCGGTGATTTTTATCCCGATGATTTTAACCGGGCAGGGTAATCTGGATGCAGGTTATCGCGGCCCGGTTATCCCGTCCGAGCCGGACCTGAAATTTCCGGACAAAATTATCGATAAACCAGTGATGGCGCAGGTCGTGCCTACGACGCCGCACGTCACCGTCATCGAGTCCGGCACTGCCGATGAAAATGAAGCAGAGGCCGCGCGCCACGCCACGCTGGGGGAGCCTGAAGTGTCAACGACAGGCACTCAAGTGGCGGCAGCGACCACAAAACCCGAAGCGGCAGCCACGGTGCCGCGTGCTGCACCGGCCTGGGCAGTGCAGGTCGGCAGCTTCGGCAATAAGCCCAGGGCTTTCGCCTTGCGTGATCAGTTGCGCAGCAAAAAATTCGCCGCTTATGTCGAGTCGGTACCGACCGCCGACGGGCCGGTGTATCGCGTGCGCGTCGGGCCGGAATTGCAGCAAGCACTCGCCGCCGTGTTGCAGGCACGCATCGCCAAGGATACCGGACACAAGGGTATTGTTGTGAGCCACCGCTGAGCGGCGGTTCAAGGACGGTCGTATATGACGCCACGCGCATTTTCTCCCGCAACTGACGATATGTCATGAACTGGCTCGACATCGCCATCGTGGCGGTCATTGCGCTGTCCGCGTTGTTCGGCGTCACGCGCGGATTGGTGCGTGAAGCGCTGTCGCTGGGCGGGTGGGTGCTCGCTGCGTGGATCGCATTGGAGTTTTCGCCGCGCCTCTCCGACGCCATGACAGCGGCGATCAGCATCGTGTCGCTGCGTTTCATATTGGCGTTCGTGATTTTATTTATCGTCACGCTGGTGTTGGCCGCGCTGTTGAGTCAGCTGATCGCGCAGACGGTGCGCAAATCCAGCCTGAGCGGCACCGACCGCGCCTTGGGCGGATTGTTCGGCGTATTGCGCGGCGTGGTCGTGGTCGTGGTACTGATCTGGCTCGCCGGATTCACCCGACTGCCGCATCAAATGGGCTGGCAACAATCCATGCTGGCGAGTTATTTCGAACAGACGGTGGGTTGGGCGCGCACGCTGGTGCCCGCTAACCTCGGCAAGAAATTCGGTTATGAATAGCACCGGTGGCGATGCCGAGCCTTTCCTGTAGTGCCGCTACGCAGAAGCAGATGAAGGCGGCTACCGTTTTTAGGTTAAAATGCGCGCCTGTTGCAGCAGCGTTAACGGCGAGGGTTTCAAAGCTATGTGCGGCATCATCGGAATCGTCGGTAAAGGCAGTGTCAACCAAACGATTTATGACGGGCTGACGGTGCTGCAACATCGCGGGCAAGACGCCGCAGGCATCATGACCGCCGACAAAGGCCAGCTGCACCTGCGCAAAAGCAACGGTTTGGTGCGCGATGTGTTCCACACCCGCCACATGCTGCGTCTGGCCGGTAACATGGGCATTGGCCATGTGCGTTATCCCACGGCGGGCAGTTCGTCCAACGCCGAGTCGCAACCGTTTTACGTCAATTCTCCCTACGGCATTGCGCTCGCACACAATGGCAATCTGACCAACGCGCAAGATTTGAAGCGCGATGTGTTCCGCGACGATCTGCGCCATCTCAACACCGAATCCGATTCCGAAGTGCTGCTGAATATTTTTGCGCATGAGTTGCAGGCACTGGGCAAATTGCGCATCGACGAAAGCGACGTGTTCAAAGCGGTGAGCGGCGTGCATCGGCGCTGTCGCGGCGCGTATGCGGTGGTGGCCATGCTCATCGGTTACGGCATCGTCGGGTTTCGCGACCCCCACGGCATCCGCCCCCTCGTGCTGGGCAAGCGCGACAGCGAGCACGGCGTCGAACACATGTTTGCGTCGGAAAGCGTGGCGCTGGATTCTCTGGGTTTCAAACTAGTGCGGGATATCGCCCCCGGCGAGGCGGTGTTTATCAGTCAAGACGGCGCACTATACGCACGCCAGTGCACCGCGCAGGCGCAGTTGTCGCCGTGTATTTTTGAGTATGTGTACTTCGCGCGTCCCGATTCCACGCTCGACGAAATCTCCGTGTACCGCGCGCGCATGCGCATGGGCGAAACCCTTGCCGCCAAGATTCAGCGCGAATTTTCCGCGCACGACATCGACGTGGTGATCCCGATCCCCGACACCAGTCGCACTGCCGCCGTGCAGATGGCGCATGACTTGAATTTAAAATACCGCGAAGGCTTCATCAAAAATCGCTACATCGGCCGCACCTTCATCATGCCCGGCCAGAAAGAGCGCAAGAAGTCGGTGCGTCAGAAGCTCAACCCGATTGATCTGGAATTTCGCGGCAAGAACGTGTTGTTGGTCGATGACTCCATCGTGCGCGGTACCACCTCGCGGGAAATCACCCAGATGGCGCGCGACGCCGGCGCCAACAAAGTGTATTTCGCTTCTGCGTCGCCGCCGGTGCGCTACCCCAACGTGTACGGGATCGACATGCCGTCGCGCGGCGAGTTGGTCGGCCACGGTCGCGACGTTGAGCAAATTTGTACTGAAATCGGCGCCGACGGTTTGATCTTCCAGGATCTCGGCGACCTGATCGAATCCGCCCGCAAAGGCAACCCGCGTATCAAACGTTTCGACACCTCGGTGTTCGACGGCGACTACGTCACCGGGGATGTCACGTCCGATTACCTCGCGCGCCTGGAAGCGCTGCGCAACGAAGGTGCCAAAGAGCAAAATAAACTCGACGACGACATCATCGATATGTACAACACCGCATGATGTCGATCATCCGCACTGCGTTGCTGCTGGGCGTGGTTTTGTCAGGCGGCTGTGCGCACGTGGTGGCGTCGCATGGGTCTGAGCGCGCTGCGGACACACAATCGAGCG
>JANOOV010000075.1:0-6462 GCA_031421535.1 Gammaproteobacteria bacterium | reverse complement strand
CCGTTTTACGACTCGATGATCGGCAAGCTGATCGTCCACGCGGAAAACCGTGCGGCGGCTTGTGCACGCATGGCCAGCGTGCTCAGCGAAGTGATCATCGAAGGTATCGACACCAACATTCCGTTGCACCAGGATATTTTTAGGGACGCTGGATTTCTCTCCGGGGGCGTAAATATTCATTACCTGGAAAAGAAACTGGCACTGAATAAAGCACCCAAGTAACAACTGCGGCATGTCCTGGCTTGAATTAAAAATAGAGACTGATGCGCAACACGCCCCGTCCGTCGAAACTGCCCTGTTCGAAGCGGGTGCGCTCAGCGTCACGTTAAGTGACACCCACGACGAACCACTTTACGAACCCGCGCTCGGCACCACACCCCTGTGGTGCGCCACACGGGTCACGGGATTATTCGAGGCCGACATGGATTGCCCCGCCGTGCTTGCGCAACTGACCCGACAATTCGGCCCCACCGTGATGGCGCAGTCACGCATTGACCCCTTGCCCGACCAGCCGTGGGAACGCGCCTGGATGGAACATTTCACGCCGATGCAATTCGGGCGGCGGGTATGGATCTGCCCGAGTTGGTGCGCACCGCCCGATCCGCTCGCCGTCAATATTTTCATGGACCCCGGCCTGGCGTTCGGCACCGGCACCCACCCGACCACGGCGCTGTGCCTCGAATGGCTCGACGGCCATCCACCGCTTGGGCTCACTGTAATCGACTACGGTTGCGGCTCGGGCATCCTGGCGGTTGCAGCGGCGATGCTGGGTGCGCGCCGCGTCATCGCCGTGGATCACGACCCGCAAGCGCTGCTGGCCACGCGCGAAAACGCGCAGCGCAACGGTGTGGCGGAACGCGTGGAGACGTATTTACCGGAGCACGCACCGGAGTTTGCCGCAGATGCGTTAATTGCCAATATCCTGGCCAATCCATTGTGCGAACTGGCGCCGCGTTTCATGCGCTTGGTGAAATGCGGCGGCACACTCACGCTGTCGGGAATCCTTGCCGAACAGACGAACGATGTTGCAGCCGCGTACCGCGATAGGTTCACTCTGCATCCGGCGATCACACAGAACGGCTGGGTACGGCTGGACGGCGTACGTCAATGCTGACCGTTTCTAGGTTAAACTCCTTCGGCGAACTTCTCATGTTCGTCTTGACCCGGTCGAACTAATCCAGCATGTATACGCGCTGCCCTCACTGCCAAACCTATTTCAAGATCACGACCGAGCAATTAAAAAAAGCCGGTGGCAAAGTGCGTTGCGGGCAATGCACAAAAGTTTTTAACTCGCTGGGTAACCTGCTGGAAGAACTACCCGTCGCATTATCTGATCGGCACAAGGTCGTGCCCCAACCCCCTGCCGCTCCACCTGCCACAGCACGCACTCCGGACGCACCGCCGCTACCGGCGGCGCGTACCACGGCGGCAACGTCAGAAAAACCAATACCCAAGCCGATCCGACCAAAACCGGCCGCGCCGATCATTCCTCCGCGCGCCGCACGAAAACCGGCACCTGCACCCAAAGCCACCGTGAAACCCGCCGTGGAGGAAGAAGATGACGCCGTCGTTATCCGGGCGGATAAACCCACTGCGTCTGCGGGCGCGCGTGATGCACGTGAAACACTCCATCTTAGTGATGAAGATAAAATCACCGACGTCCCCGGTGAATCTTTTTCCGCAGTGCGCGATTTGGTGCTCTACCCGGGGCCACCCCCCGCCGAGACATCTGCGGGCTTATCCGCCAACATGTTTTGGGGCGCAGGTGTCGCAGTATTGCTGACCATATTTATTTTCCAATACAGCTACTCCATGCGCGATGATCTAGCGCGTTATCCCGAGCTGCGGCCGTGGGTGCAAAAATTGTGTGAGATCGCACACTGCGATGTGCCGATGCAGCAGAACGTCGACCTCATCAAGCTGACGCACCGCGACATCACGCTGCATCCGCGCGTCAAAAGCGCGCTGCTGATCAATGCGGTCTTCGTGAACAACGCGAGCTTTACCCAGCCGTTCCCACTGATGCAGATCACGCTGTCGGATATCAACGGGCGAGTCATCGCCAAGCGCCGTTTTCAAGCCCCCGAATATCTGGATGCAAATATCAATATCCGCCGTGGCATGATGCCCGGCAATCCGGTGCAAATCGTGCTGGAAATCGCCGATCCCGGCAAAGATGCCGTCAACTTCGAGTTCAATTTCTTCTATCAAGCATCATGATTCGCTGATTTTTTGCTAGCGCATTTTTCACCATTCTCAATCCCAAAAAAGTCACGCGCGTGGTCTTTATCCGCCACCAACGACGGAGTATCATCCTCGCTCTTCGTTACCCCCTGACAAAAAAATCACCATGCGTATCGGGACTCATCAACTTGCCAATCGCGTTATCCTTGCGCCGATGGCTGGCGTGACCGACCGCCCGTTTCGCCAGTTGTGCAAAACACTCGGCGCGGGGCTGGTGGTCTCGGAAATGGTGTCGTGCAACGCGCTGCTGTGGGGCAGCGAAAAAACCCGACGGCGGATCGATCACAGCGGTGAAACGGAACCGCGCTCGGTGCAGATCGTCGGCGCCGATCCGGAACACATGGCGCAGGCCGCGCGCTACAACGTGGAACACGGCGCGGACATCATCGACATCAACATGGGCTGCCCGGCAAAAAAAGTTTGCAATGTAGCCGCCGGTTCCGCCTTGATGAAAAACGAAACTCTGGTCGCGCAGATTTTAAGCGCGGTGGTCAATGCGGTGAACGTGCCGGTGACCTTGAAAATCCGCACCGGCTGGGACGTAGACCACCGCAACGGCGCACGCATTGCGCACGTCGCACAAGACTGCGGCATCCAGGCGTTGGCGGTACACGGCCGCACCCGCGCCTGCGGATTCGCCGAGGGTACGGTGGAATACGACACCATCGCCGCAATCAAATGCGCGGTGTCCATCCCGATCATTGCCAATGGCGACATCCGTACGCCCGCGCAAGCCAAACAGGTGCTGGACTATACCGGTGCCGACGCCGTGATGATCGGCCGCGCCGCCCAGGGGCGTCCGTGGATTTTTCGCGAAATCGCACATTACCTTGCCACCGGAAAAACCCTCGCCGAACCGGGCCCCGCCCAAGTGCGCGATATCCTTCTGGACCATTTGCATAATCTGTATGCGCTGTACGGCGATTACGGCGGCGTGCGCGTCGCGCGCAAACACATTGCCTGGTACAGCAAAGGCCATCTGCAAGGTGCGGCGTTCCGCCAGCTCATCAATCACGTTGAAACCCCCGAGCAACAACTTGCGTTCACGCGCGAGTTTTTTGACCAGCTAACACACGCTAAGGAGTTGGCCGCATGAATCGTGCTTCGCCCAATAAAACTGCCAAGCTCAACGGCCTTAACCCGCGCACCACCCAAGCTAACCCTTTGCATGCCTGCATCAACACCCTGCTCACCCGTTATTTTTCGGATCTCGACGGACACCCGCCCGGCAATTTGTTCGACCTGGTGATGGACGAAGTGGAACGTCCGCTGCTCGAAACCGTGTTGCATCACACACGCGGCAACCAGAGCAAGGCGGCAGAAATTCTCGGGCTCAATCGCGGCACTTTGCGTAAAAAACTACGCAAATACGACCTGGATTAAACCTAGAAACGGCAGTTGACCGCTACAAGGCCCAAGTAAATGTGCACAGGTATTGATATTTTTGGTTCCTACATGCTTCACCCAGAAGGTGAGGCCCGCTACGGCCTGTGCAGCACGCCCCGTTGTGCGCATGGCTTTGTTGCAACTCGTCCCACCCCGCGCAAAACCAGCGCGGATGGGAATCATCGGAATAGCCCGCTATTCCTCGCTCGTTGCGCCTTGCCCTGCACCCAACGGGTCGCACTGCACACACCGTTCAACTGCCGTTTCTAGGTTAAGCACCCTCGCGCAGCACATTTTTATGAGGCAGTACCGCATGACGGCACCGATTCGACGCGCCTTGCTGAGCGTTTCCGACAAAACCGGCATCGTTGAGTTTGCGCGTGCGCTGCACGCGTTAGGCGTGGAGTTATTGTCCACCGGCGGCACCGCGAAACTGCTGCGCGACAACAAAATTACTGTCACCGAAGTTTCCGACTACACCGGTTTTCCGGAAATGATGGACGGGCGGGTCAAGACCCTGCACCCGAAAATCCACGGCGGCCTGCTGGGTCGGCGCGGAGTTGACGACGCGGTGATGCTTGAGCACGGAATTACACCGATTGATCTGGTCGCGGTGAATCTGTACCCGTTTGAAAACACCGTGGCGAATCCGGCCTGCGACCTGCCCACCGCGATTGAGAACATCGACATCGGCGGTCCGACGCTGCTGCGTGCGGCAGCTAAAAATCATGCGGCGGTGACGGTGGTCGTCGATGCGCAAGATTACGCCATGGTGCTGGCCGAGATGCGCGCCCATGCGGGCACGGTCAGCGACGCCGCACGTTTTTCGCTGGCCGTGAAAGTCTACGAACACACTGCGCGTTACGATGGCGCGATTGCCAACTATCTGGGCCGCATCAACGCGGACAGCACGCGCAGCGAGTTCCCGCGCACCATCAATCTGCACTTCAACAAGGCGCAGGAATTACGCTACGGCGAAAACCCACATCAGAAAGCCGCATATTTTGTCGAGACCGAGCAACGTGAAGCATGTGTTTCCACAGCGGTACAAATTCAGGGCAAGGAACTTTCGTTCAACAATATCGCCGATACCGACGCGGCACTGGAATGCGTAAAACAATTCAGCGAACCCGCATGCGTGATCGTCAAACATGCTAACCCCTGCGGCGTGGCGACCGGACGCGACATTTTGTCCGCGTATGAAAATGCCTATAAAACCGACCCGACCTCGGCGTTCGGCGGAATTATCGCATTCAATCGCCCACTCGATGCGGCCACGGCCAAGACCATCGCCGAACGCCAGTTTGTCGAAGTCATCATCGCGCCTGGCGTGTTGCCGGAAGCGCGTACCGCGCTCGAAGCCAAAAAAAATGTGCGCGTGCTGGAGTGCGGTACCTGGCCTGAACGCAGCGCGGGCGGTTGGGATTACCGGCGCGTCACCGGCGGCCTGCTGGTGCAGGATCGCGACCTGGGCATGGTTGCTGAGCGTGACTTAAAGCTCGTAACCAAGCGCAAACCGACGCCGCAAGAACTGGCCGATTTATTATTCGCGTGGAAGGTGGCCAAATTTGTGAAATCGAACGCCATCGTGTATTGCAAAGATCACATGACGCTGGGCGTGGGCGCCGGCCAAATGTCGCGCGTGTACAGCGCGCGTATCGCCGCGATCAAAGCCGCCGATGCCAACCTGCAAGTGCAAGGTTCGGTGATGGCCTCGGATGCGTTCTTCCCGTTCCGCGACGGCATCGACTCTGCCGCCGAGGTGGGCGTATCAGCGGTGATTCAACCCGGCGGTTCGATGCGCGACGACGAAGTCATCGCCGCTGCCGATGAACACGGCATGGCCATGGTATTCACCGGCATGCGCCACTTCCGGCACTAAATGAAAATCCTCATCATCGGCAGTGGCGGACGCGAACATGCGCTGGCGTGGAAGATCGCGCAATCGCCGAAAGTTGCACGGGTATTTGTCGCGCCCGGCAACACCGGCTCGGCGCACGAGAATAAATGCGAAAATGTCGAGCTTGAGGCCACCGACATCGCGGGCTTGTTACAATTCGCGCAGCGCGAGAAAATTTCGCTCACCATCGTCGGCCCGGAAGCGCCGTTAGTCTTGGGCGTGGTCGATGCGTTTCGTAACGTGGGCTTGCGCTGCTTCGGTCCCACTCAGGCCGCCGCGCAACTGGAAGGTTCGAAAGCATTTACCAAAGATTTTCTGCACCGCCACCGGATTCCCACCGCCGCGTACGGCAACTTCACCGACGTGGCGCAAGCGGTTGCCTACATCAAGCAACACGGCGCGCCGATTGTCGTGAAGGCCGACGGACTGGCGGCGGGCAAAGGCGTGATTCTCGCCGCCACCGAACAAGAAGCCATCGCCGCCGTGCACGACATGCTGGCCGGTAACAAATTCGGCGACGCCGGACATCGCGTGGTGGTCGAGGAATTTCTGAGCGGCGAAGAAGCCAGCTTCATTTGCATGGTGGACGGCGAACACATTCTGCCGCTCGCCACCTCGCAAGATCACAAGGCGCGTGACGACGGTGATCGCGGCCCGAACACCGGCGGCATGGGCGCGTATTCACCGGCGCCGGTCGTGACATCAGCAATTCACGCCCGCATCATGCGCGAAGTGATGGAGCCCACCGTGCGCGGCATGGCCGCCGAAGGCCATCCCTACACCGGATTTTTATACGCGGGCGTGATGATCGACATGCACGGCACACCTAAAGTTTTGGAGTTCAACTGCCGCTTCGGCGACCCCGAAACGCAACCGATCATGATGCGGTTACGTTCGGACTTTGTGGAGTTGATCGAAGCGGGCCTCGACGC
>JANOOV010000074.1:0-4000 GCA_031421535.1 Gammaproteobacteria bacterium | reverse complement strand
TTACCTGATGGATTTTTTTATCTTCTTTCTCTTCCCCAGAGTCGATGTAGTCGTTAGCGAGTTTACTTTCCTGGGAGAAGTTCTAATGGTTTTCTGGCTTTTGATCAAAGGTGTAAATGTCGAGCAGTGGGAAAAACGTGCTCTTGAATCTGCCGGGCGATAAGCCATTTCGAAGGAACTACGCGATAAAGCGAATGAACGCCGCAATAATCAAGCACTCAACAATCGTCTTATTCGCACTCGCCCTGTCTGCGTGTGGCGGTAAGAACGATGCAAGCGGCAACCCCCTTCCTCCTCCCCCTTCTACGGCAGGCTGGACACGGCAAGCCGGAAATCCACTCATTGCTCCAAAACTAACATTCACTACACAGGATTTTGGGCCTGCCGACCCAACAGTGCTGTTCGATACGGAGGATAACAAGTGGAAGGCGTGGTTTTCTTCGACGCTAAAAGATACTTCGACGAATATCGAGACGATGAGCATTAGATATTCAGAAAGCCCGGATGGTGTTGCCTGGTCTGCGCCGCTGGTGGCGCTTCAGGTGTCGAGTGACTCCATGGCTTGGGACTATAACCATGTCGAGACGCCGGCGGTCATCAAGAATCCAAACCCTTCCGCCCCAGCCGGTCAGAAATTCATGATGTGGTATGCGGGGGCAAACACGATGGCCCCAAGTCAGGGGCGGCCCGCGACGTTTCCGTATTATCAAATTGGTCTGGCTTTTTCAGCCGACGGCAAGTCGTTTACGCGCTATAGCCTGGGGCTAAACAACAAACCCGGCCTGGTGTTAGAGGCCAATGCAGGTTTATTCGGCACCGATCTGCCCGGTGTTTTCGGGGATGGAGTGGTGGCGGATCCGGAAGTGATTTACCGGAACGACCTCTATCACATGTGGTTCTCCAGTTTCGCGGAGACCGTGCCAGGACGGACACCGCTTGCCTTCGGCATCGCACACGCCACGTCAATCGATGGCATCGCTTGGAGCGCCTCGCAAGCCAACCCGCTCTCCACGCTGGCTAAATCCGGCGAGGTTGCGGGCGGCCAACAACCGAGTGTGTTGTTCAATCCGGCGGCCAATCGATACGAGATGTGGTTCAGCAACGACACGGCCGCAGAAAAAGCGACGATTCCCTGTAGCTTCAATACGGTTAACGGATTCTGGCGCGCACTCTCCAGCGATGGCGTTACCTGGGTTCCGGACTACAGCAAGCGCGATCTGATTTACGATCCGCAGTACGCCTACGAATCGCTCGGCTTTCTTACCGGCGTTAAAGTTGTGCTGGACAACGGAATTTACCGGGCCTATTACTCCGCCTGGGGAACGGAACAGATACCCGACAACACCCTTTATCTGTGCCCGGATCAGCAAGGTGGCTTGATCCCAGGGGTGTTGACTCTGAACCGTGCGACGTTCACTCCGCCTTAGAAAACAGTCAAAGCAATTGAAAGATGCCAATGAAAGCGATTGTGTACACAACATACGGTCCACCGGAGGTGCTTCGACTCACCGAGGTACCAAAGCCCATCCCGAAGGACAATGAAGTCCTGATAAAAATACTTGCGACCACAGTAACCGCAGCAGACTGGCGCGTGCGCAGTCTCGACGTGCCTGTTGGTTTCGGGCTCATCTCGCGATTGGTTCTTGGAGTTTCGAAACCAAAGCAACCTATCTTGGGATCGGAGCTCGCGGGCAAAATCGAATCGGCTGGCAAAGACGTAAGCAAATTCAAAGTCGGGGACCCGGTCTTTGCATTTAGCGGTCTGGGCATGGGTTGCCATGCGGAATACAAATGCATGCCGGAAGACGGGGCCGTGGTATTGAAGCCAGCCAATCTTTCCTACGAGGAAGCCGCCGCGCTCTCTTTTGGCGGAACCACAGCATTGGATTTCTTCAGACGAGGAAAACTCCAGCGCGGAGAAAAGGTTCTGATCAATGGTGCTTCCGGCGCGGTAGGTACCGCTGCGGTGCAACTGGCCAAGCACTTCGGTGCCGACGTGACGGGAATGTGCAGCACCGCGAACCTGGAATTGGTGAGATCTCTGGGCGCCCGCCATGTCATCGACTACACCAAAGAAGACTTCACGCAGAACGGTGAAACCTATGACGTCATTGTCGATACCGCCGGCACAGCGCCGTACTCCCGCAGCAAAGCGTCGCTAAAGGAAGGAGGACGTCTGCTCCAGGTTTTGGGCAGTCTACCAGAGCTACTTCGGGTGCCATGGGTGTCGATGACGAGCAGCAAGAAAGTCATCGCCGGGCCAGCAGCCGAGCGCGCCGAGGATTTGCGTTTCCTCGCGAAGCTGGCGGAGGCTGGAGAGTTCAAGCCAGTCATCGACCGGCGCTATCCGTTCGAGCAGATCGTCGCGGCGCATCGATATGTCGACACCGGGCGCAAGAAGGGAAATGTGGTCATCACTTTGGATGCATGACGACTGAATGTGGAACCAGTTAACGCAAACGTTTAGACGCTGCGTAGCTTTACCGCGCAGCGTCCGTGTTGAGCGGCGGGTTCGGGATTTTGGAGACCAATGTGAGATTGGGAATGATTGGCATAGGTGGGCCAGGTGGGGGAGTAATCTTTAGCTTGATGGCCCCAGGTTGTCCAGCCTTCGCGGGGGCCGCGACCGAAGAGCTCAAGGTAGGGGCCGGGGCTACACGCTTCAATGATGCCGTACTGCTCATCGGGTTTGCGCGAGTGTTCGCGTTTCATGGATCGAATAATGTTGACCTGACTTCTGCCGGGCGCAAGGGTGCGGACATTCTTTCCGCGCACACCAAACAGGATGATCTCGGTGGTGTTGCGGAAGTAAAAACCGACACCGCGGCCATCCGGGCCGCCATCCTTGCGCACCTTGTGCCAGATGAGATTGGCCTTGTATTGGAATCCCCATGCAGCAAGCACCTTCAAGCCTTCAGGCAACAGGGCGTTGGGAACCCAAAGGTAGAGGTGGGCCGTATCGGCGCAGACAGAAGCGACGGGAAGCACGCAAATATCCGCAAGCGTCATGGTGCTGTAGCGATTCAGCCGTTTGTGCTCGGGCGCAACTTTTCCGGTTTTGTTTTGGAACTGCCAGGGCGGATCAGCCAGTACGGTAGCAAACCTCTGGCCTTGGGTTTTTTTCAGAAGGTCTTGTGATGGTGTCATTGCGGCCAGTCCTCAATCAGTTTTTGCGTGATGCCGAGCACCAGCACCGGGCAGCCGCCATTTCTGCCCGCTTTCATGCGGTAAAGCAGCTTTCCCATCCATGTCGTGCTCGCGCCGTACTTTGGCATGATCTTAAGGCTTTTGAAAACCTCATTGAGTTCTTCGCTGCGCGTCAGCAACACTGCGGCGCTGATGACGCCCGCCTCATGGAATGCGCGAAAGGCGTACAGGTCGCGGTCAAAAGTCTGGTCTTTGCTGTTCCATTCCAGATCAAAGGCGACGCGGTTTTTCACGAAGTCCACCTTGTGCCCGTCCATGAAGTCGTCAAGGCGGGTTTCGGTGGTTTCCTTCCCGTCGTCGGTGTGCGTTTCAATGGTGACAACGAGATCGCCGCGAATACGCGTTTCAAACCATTGCAGCGGGCGAAGCAGCGTGGCCAGACGTTTGGGAATCTGGGATTCGTTGCCGCCCTTGGCAAGAATATCGGCCGTAGTGATGCGGAACTGCCTGAGTGCGCCGATCAGTTCCGCGAACTCTTCCGGACAACCGGTAGCAAGAACCTCGGCCGCATGGCGGTAATTGTGAACTTCATAGAGATCGAGAAAATCAGCGGGAAGGTAATCGGTCAGCGGCATCGGCGAAGGATACCGTTCCGGCCTCTATTCGACAATCTGAGGCTCAGGGGGATTCAACCCCTAAGCTGGTGCTAATGTAACGCTCCACATTTAGGATCAACACCGACTCACGATGCACGACGAACCCACCCCCATCGAACTGGCACAGCGTGCCGCGCGCGGCGAAGCTGTCGCGCGCGCGCGCGTAACGCAGCTTGCGGATCCGATCATTCGCCATC
>JANOOV010000073.1:0-3299 GCA_031421535.1 Gammaproteobacteria bacterium | reverse complement strand
TTCCAGTACATACTCAACCGCCGCACCGCACTTCAGCACCACACCCGTCAGCAGGCGCGGTGCGTAATCGACATTGCCGCCGCACTCCCGCTGCACAAACGCGCCGGTGCCGACGTTGACATAAGCGGTACCGGGCTGCGGCACGCCAAATGCGTAGAGCGCCGCCGATTGGTCTCCGGTCATGACTGTTAATGGCACGTTCCTGCCGTGCAGTTTGAGATGACCAAACTCATGACAGGTCGGCACACAACGCGGCAGCGGTTGACCCGGAACGCCGAACAAGTCGAGCAATTTGTCGTCCCAGTCCAGTGTGTGAAAATTCCACAACAAGGTGCGCGACGCGTTGGCCGGATCGACCCACAGCGGTTGCTCTTCGAGCAGGTTAAACAACATAAAACTCGCCATCGGCCCCCACGCAAGCCGACCCTCCCGATGGGCCGCCTTGACGGCGGGCAAATGTTCCATGCACCAATGCAATTTGCTCACGCCGTAATGCGCGGTGACAAACAAGCCGGTGACGCGATGAATCGCCGCGTCGTGTTTCTGAAATTGCTCTATCCACGCTGCGGCGCGGCGGTCTTGCCAACTGATCACCGGCGACAGTGCGGCGCCGCTGTCGCGGTCCCAACACACAATACTGGAGCGCTGGGTCGCAAGACCCGCAGCGGCGATCTGCACCTGTCGCTCACCCAGTGCAGCCACGGCCTGCTCGATTGCGCGAGATGTCGAGCTCAGCACGTCCTGCGGATCATGCTCCACCCAGCCGTCCTGCGGATGCGTCACGCTGATCGTCGCATGACCTTCCGCCACCAACCTGCCGACGTCATCGAACACCAGCGCGCGGCTGGACTGTCCGCCTTGATCGATGGCGAGAAATAACTTTGTGGTCGTCATGTGCATACGTGGTTGTCGCACTAACAATAATTTTAACCAAGCGCAGCAGCAAGACAAAAAAATGCCCCCACCGGAAACCCCGGCGGGGGCATGACCACGGCCCGGCGCATAGCCACGATACCGCGCAAAGCCAGCGCGGCGCGAATGACCAGCGCCGACGCGAGTACTCGCCTATTTGTATTATTACTAGACTACAGTGCGCCAATCATCCTCACCCATGGTCCCGCCAACTTCATGTGTCCAGATAATTTTGCGGTAGCTGAAGCTCACGTCTTCCAGATGCGTGAAGTGCGACTGGCCGGGGTCCTGGCAACTGGGCATACGCGCCTTCACATTAGTGATGAGCGCATCTTCAAGATCAATGGTGAAGTAATGCTCCTGCGTGCCACTAACCGAAGTGCGATACCACTTGATTTTGCACTTGATGAGCGCCTCGCCGGTGACCAATGCGGCGTAGATCAACGGGGAGGATTTGTCGAACACCTTAGTAACGATGAGCGGTGCATGCACGCGCTTGCCGGTCGGCTGGCCGCTTTGCGGATCGCGCGGAATCCCGACGCCGTGGTCGAATGACTGCACCATGAATTCATCTTCGTGACCTTCCACGTAAATGTTGCCGACGCTGGCTTCGGTGAATGCGCCCTTGGTGATGTTGCCTTGTTTCTTCCCTTCGAGGGACATAAATGCAGGTGTTGGCATGGTCGTATCTCCGTTGTTGTGACGTTGAGTAACTGTAAGTTGTATTGTCTTGGCGCTTTTGCCTGAGTGCCGAATCTTGCACTGCGACGCGGGCGCTTGCACTGTTATCTCAGCTTCCGTGCCAGGCTTTTGTCTGGACGCCCAACACGCCAGCCAAACGACTGTTGTTATTACTATTTTTATTTTTCGTCGGGTGTTGAGCGGTGCTCTGCCCGCAACGCTGACCGGCTCAGATTGCGCGGAACAACGCGCAATGTAGTCGGTGAGTGCGCTGTTTATCGCGCGCGGGTACGCAAGGGGTACGGGAGGCACAGCCGGTGGAAGCAAAATGCAAAAAACGGCGGCTCACCGAGCCGCCGTTTTTTATTTCCACTCTCTGTCTGTGTAAGCAACTTTAAACTACGGACAGCCCCCCTGCCCGGGCGTCGCGGAACAATCGACTAAAACCCGCACGGGGAATACTGCATTAACTCCGGAGCAAAAGAAGGTCGTCGTCGAACACGAGGTGCTATCCGTTACGCTGATGCTGTCGAGGTATTCATAAGTTGTCATGGAGTAACCCGCACCATAGAGAGAGTTTAGTGATCTGGCGCCGAAGGGTAACATCGTAGGCATTATGAATTTTCCGGTATCGGCTGATGCACAAGGTGCTCCCACCGACGGTGGAGCACAGGCGACTACGTTGTTACCGTAAACGTCATAGACGCTACCACCAAAATTCGGAACCGTGTAGGTAAGCCCACTGGTTTTCTCCACCGCGAATTGCGTCGGAATGATTGACAGAACGCCCGCTAAGGTCAACACATACGGAGAGTGCGGCATGATGCACGCTTCGCCATCCGCAACCAGATAGCGCAATCCGAAAGGTAACGTGCCGGTCGTCTCGGTTCCCTGCACCTTGGTGCGGGCGCGGGCGCGCACTCTGATCCAGGGTGCGTATTGTTTCAGATAAGTTAACTTGAATGCACCGATACCCTGACTGTCTGTCGTTACTGTGCCGGGTGATGTACCTGCCGCAGAGTTATGCGGGGTGGCTTCGCCATCCTGGTTGGCGTCTTCATCCACTACCGACGCCGGCGGGCGATCCAGAATCAAATCTTCGTCGATATCTTCATTCTGAATTTGGCTGGCTGAATAATACGGTACGCAACGCTTGGCCTTGGGATCGGGGTCTTCGTCGTACCACACGCCGGAATAGTAGGCCGACGGCCACAGCGACAGGGTCACGTTTGCACCTGACACAGCATTGCCGTTTGAGTCGGCCACTTGCGCCGACATGTCCATGGAATACTTTGAAGTATTTTTATCATCCAGCTCAATCAAGGTTGAATGTCCTAAAACCACCGAGCCGCCGACACCACCGATCACGACATTGATGGAATCGGAAATGTCGGGAGTAAATGTCACCGTGGCGGCTGGTCCTGGTACTGGCCCTGCGTGCGCCGCCGGGATGGTGCCGCCATAACCGCGCGTGACGATCCAGGATTTCGTATTCGGAGTGGAATTCACCAGCATTCTTTCAGCGTCGACAACCACGACAAAATTCGATGCCGGAAACGCTGTGTTACTCACAACCGCAACCGTGGTCGAATAGTAATCCACGCTTGCTCCGGTCAAATGCGTTGCAGCGGTGGAACCATTGTAGCCGCGCACCACCGTCCAATTGGTACCCGCGCCGATGCTCGTCACCAGCATTTGTTCGGTCC
>JANOOV010000072.1:0-6870 GCA_031421535.1 Gammaproteobacteria bacterium | reverse complement strand
CGCTTGCTGGAAGAATTTCGCGCGGCGGGCAATGCGGTGCTGCTGGGCACCAGCAGTTTCTGGGAAGGCGTCGATGTGCGCGGCGAAGCGCTGTCGCTGGTGGTGATCGACAAGCTGCCGTTCGCCGCGCCGGAAGACCCGTTGGTGCGCGCGCGTGCTGATGCGTTGCGGGCGCGCGGCGAAAGTCCGTTCATGGACGACCAGTTGCCGCAAGCGGTGATTGCGCTCAAGCAAGGCGTCGGGCGTTTGATCCGCGACGTGAATGATCGCGGCGTGCTGATGCTGTGTGATCCGCGCCTGCTCAGCAAAAGCTACGGACGGCGCTTTCTCGACAGCCTGCCGCCGATGCGGCGCACGCGCGTGCTGAGCGATGTGGAACAGTTTTTCGCCGACGAAAAAATCGCGAGCGCGCAGCGTGCGGCCACCGAGCGTGTGACATTATGAAATTGCTGGCCCTCGATACCTCTACCGAAGCATGCTCCGCCGCATTGTTGCTCGACAACACCATTCATGAACGCTTTGAGATCGCCCCAGGCGCGCACTCGCGTTTGATTTTGCCGATGATCGAAGACTTATGCGCACAAGCCGGTGTGCAACTGAAAAACCTGGACGCACTGGTGTTCGGACGCGGACCCGGTTCATTCACCGGCGTGCGTATCGCCACCAGCGTGGTGCAAGGCTTGGCGTTTGGCGCGGATTTACCCGTCATTCCGGTTTCGACGCTGGCGGCGCTGGCGCAAGGCGCATGGCAGCAGCATCACTGGCCACGCGTATTGTCAGCCTTGGACGCGCGCATGGGCGAGGTATACTGGGGCGCGTTTGAGTGCGGCGCCGATGGCGTGATGCGCGCCGTGCAGGACGAATGCGTGATGGCTCCCGATCAAGTGACGTTGCCGGAAACCGGGCAGTGGCACGGCGCCGGTCCTGGATGGGCTGCATACACAGCGGCATTGCAGCTGCGTTGCGGTGAGCGCGTGGCGCACTTCGATGCGCAGATGTTTCCGCGTGCGGCATCTCTGTTACCGACGGCCGTGACGGAATTTCAGCGCGGCGCCGTAGTCAGAGCAGAGGACGCGTTGCCGGTATATTTACGCGACCAAGTGGCGCAGCAGCGGCGTTCATGAACGTTACGTTCTACTAATTCGTTTTAGTGTTTCATGGTGTTTTTATATGTTGCTTTGGATATGAAATACCTGGTGTTCGGGATTGCCACCGTCCTGTGGGTTGCCAGTTGCAGCGAAACCGGCGAGCGACCGACGCACCGGCGTGCCTCGATGAGCCGCATTGAAGTGCAAAAACTGATTGCATCAACCCCGTCCGGCGAAGTGCCGAACTTTGTCGGCAAAGACCTGATCGATACGGATCTGCCCGGCGTGAATTTTAAACACGCCGACATGACCAGTGCGCGCTTACTCGGTGCACAGATGCGGGGGGCGAATTTGTCGCAAACCATTTTGGAACGCAGCGATTTGAGCGGGGCCAATCTGACGGGTGCGGATTTGCGCAATGCGAATCTCGAAGGCAGCGTCCTGATCAATGCCGATCTAAGCAGTGCCAATCTCACTGGCGCCAAACTCAAAGGCGCGAAGCTCAAAGGCGCGAAACTCGCGGGCGCGATTCTGGAGGGTGCGGACTTTAGCGGCGCTATGATGGAGCATGCCGATTTGAGCAAATCGCTGCTCAGCGAGACTGATTTTACCGGCACCAATTTGCGCTACGCCGTGTTAACCGGCGCTTACTTGTCGGAAACCCGCTTTGCCCGCACCGATCTGCGCGACGCCGATCTGCGCGGGGCGGACCTCAGCGGGCTGACCTTGACACATGTCAATCTGCGCGACGCGGATTTGAGCCTGGCGAATTTTTCTTTTGCACAACTGGCCGACGTGGACATGCGCGACGCAAATCTGAGCCTGGCGGATTTCGGTTCCAGCAAGTTTGAGGATTGCAACTTCGAAAACGCCAATCTGACCAAGGCGGATTTCAGCGAGGCCACGATTTTGCGCTCGCGCCTGGATCGCGCGAATCTCACCGGCGCGCGGATGCGCAAAATCTACGTGGCGAATAGCAACTTCAATGAAGCGGATTTGAGAGGGGTCAATTTGTTTCAGGGGGTGATCAACAATTCTGAGCTGCACGATACTGACTTAAGAGGTTCCAGCATGATCGGTGTGGACCTGACGCGTACCGATCTGACCAAAAGCGATCTGTCCGAGGTAAATCTGAGCACGGCGGTGCTGATCAATACCCGCCTGATGCGCGTCAATTTAACCAACGCCGATTTGCGCAAAGCCGATATCAAAGGCGCAAACTTCAGTGGCGCGAACCTGCTGGATACCGATTTTTCCGGGGCGCTCAACATAAATCAGGCCATAAGTCTGGACAAGGCCATCAATGTGCGCCACGCGAAATTTTGACCGCGCTAAAGCTCCCCGCAGTACGACCGACGTAGTGGAGTACCTGCGCTTTGTGAGCACGATCACACGGGCCTGCCTAACCGGCTTTGAGATCTTTACTGACTAATCCCCATGCGTATCCAGAGTGACGCACAGTTTCCCGGTTACCCGCCCGTACCTGCGGCGCTGCGTCCCGTTGTGCCGCGTCGCGATGCCGGTGCGGCAACGCAAGCCAACCGGGCGCCATTGGCAGTGTATGTTGCCGAACAAAATCCCGTGGATGTGGTGCGAGGCGTGTCGGCCCGTGCGCAACGCGCCATCGCCGCCTACACCCAAAACGATGTATTTGAACAACGTATGCAGTATGCACAATTGCTGGGTGTTGACGTTTACGCATGATCATCGGGTAGGAGGTGAGGTCACCCTCACCGTCCTCCCACACCACCGGACATGCGGTTCCGCATCCGGCGGTTCATTGAACCGACTTCCGTCGTTGCGTCGTATCGAGCAGCGACACCAGACCTAAACGATCAAAGAATGCCTTCGGAAAGGCCGTGTTCATGTGGCTTGCGCCACTGTTCCACCACAGCCTGCGTTGGTTGAAAGCCGAGCGAGATGCTCGCTCTTCCGTCAGCCCGGCCTTCATCAGGTTCTTGGCGGGCAAAGGGCTCAGGACGAACGGGTATGTTTATTCTTGTGGTCATTGAGACAGGGCGCTCTGAAGTTTCCGCTTCAACGCGGCGCGGGTGTCCGCAATCTGGCTAAGCAGCTTTTCATATTCCGGCAACAGGTGATCCACATCGCCGGGGCTTTCGTCACTGCGGTGCGGGTTCTTGATATCAAGGTTGTAGTTACCAGCCTTGATGGTCTCAATGGAGACACGCCACGCCTGTTCGTTTTCTACACGGTTGTCCCACCACGCGCGTTCCGGCTCGAACTCTTCGATGCGTATCGGTTTGCCCTTGTTGTAGCTCTTGGCGCCGGGCGGATACGGATGTTCGTAGTACCACACTTCCGTCGTCGGCTGGCCTTTGGTGAAGAACAGCAGGTTGGTGCGGATGCCGGTGTAGGGATTGAACACGCCGTTGGGCAGCCGCACGATGGTGTGCAGGTTGCACTCGGTGAGCAGCGCTTCCTTGATGCGGGTCTTGACACCTTCGCCGAACAACGTGCCGTCGGGCAACACCAATCCGGCGCGGCCGCCGGGTTTGAGAATTTTCATCAGCAGCACGAGGAACAGGTCGGCAGTTTCGCGGGTGCGGAATTCGGACGGGAAGTTAGACTCGATGCCGTCTTCTTCCATGCCGCCGAACGGCGGGTTGGTGACGATGACATCCACGCGTTCTTTGGGCGACCAGTCGCGCAAGGGGCGGGCGAGGGTGTTGTCGTGGCGCACGTTGGAAGGTTCGTCGATGCCGTGCAGTAATAAATTGGTCATGCACAATACATGCGGCAGGTGCTTTTTCTCGATGCCGTGAAAACAGTCCTGAATGATTTTTTCGTGCTTCTCATTCTTGGCCTGTTTGCGCAGGTGCTCGATGGTGCAGGTGAGGAAGCCGCCGGTGCCGCAGGCGGGAAGGATGGTTTCGCCGAGGCGCGGGTTGACCTGCTCAACAATAAATTGCGTCACGGCGCGAGGCGTGTAGAACTCGCCCGCGTTACCGGCAGATTGCAGGTCTTTGAGAATTTTTTCGTAGATGTCGCCGAACATGTGGCGGTCATCGGAGGCATTGAAGTCGATGCCGTTGATCTTGTTGATGACCTGCCTCATGAGGGTGCCGTTCTTCATGTAGTTGTTGGCATCATCAAACGTGGTGCGAATCAGGGTTGCGAGCTTGTTCGCGCCGCCGCTCAGGGTTTTGAGTTTGTGCAGCAGGGTGTTGTTCACTAATTCGAGCAGTGGCTCGCCAGTGATGCCCTCCTCGTTGGTGGCCCAGGTGGACCAGCGCAGATGTTGCGGCAGCGGCGATTTGTACTTGTCGCGCAGCAGTTCGAGCTCCTTTTCGCGGTCGTCGAAAATCTTGATAAAAAACATCCAGCCGAGTTGCTCCAAACGCTGCGCGTCGCCGTAGGTGCCGGCGTCTTTGCGCATGATGTCCTGGATGGTTTTGACGATGTTGGAAACGTTGGACATGGGTTATTTCGATTCTTTGCTGGGAGGTGAAAATGCTGCGGTGACGCCCTTCGACCGTTCGTCAAGCTCAAGGCGAACGGATTGAATTCGCGCGGCTGGTTGTTTGTCATCCGTTCGCCCTGAGCCTGTCGAAGGGCCAGTTTTCGGTTGAGCCAAGCGCGAGATTTCGGCCCAGTCACCCCGCATCATTGCTTCCTTTTTTTTCCGACTCCAACCCTTGATTTGCCGCTCCGAGGCGAGGGCCTCTGCACGCGTGACGAACGCTTGGGAGAACACGCATTCGACCGGGCGGCGTGTGAATGTGTAACAACCGGGAATCGCGCCTGCCGCATGCTGCGCGATTCGGCTTTCGAGATTATCCGTATGGCCGGTGTAGTAGCTGTTGTCGGAACAGCGGAGGATATAGACCCAGAAACTCATCATGCCTTCTCAGTCGCGAGAAACATTCGACGAAGTTGCTCTTGCTCATCGGTCAGGCGGCTTCTCTGGATTTATAAAGTTCAGTTTCGAGTTCGCGGATGGCAGCGAGGTGTAGGTTTTGCGCACGGTCTTGCGCGTGTAGTCCTTCAACGACTCCGTGATGAGACGGCCGTGTTCGTCGAGATATTGGACGCGCTCGGTGGCGACGGTGGCTTCAACGTCGTCGACGTAATACTTCTTGGGACGTTCGCTCTCGCTGACTCCCGACGGATCGAAGTTGCCGAGCGAATCATAGGGCTTGCTACCGGGCTCATAAATCTGCACCGGCTCTCCGTCGAAGAGCGGGTCGGCGAATAGTGCGGTGGCCTGTTTAAAATCCATAATGGTGAAGAACAGCTTGTTGTAATCCTCGTTGATGCGCGTGCCACGGCCAATGATCTGCATGAACTCGGTCATTGAGCGGATGCTTTTATCGAGCACGATCAGATGGCAGGTTTGCGCATCGACGCCGGTGGACATCAGTTGCGAAGTCGTGGCGATAACCGGATACGTGGACTCGGGGTCGATGAAATTGTCGAGCTGCGCCTTACCCTCGTCGTTGTCGCCGGTGATACGCATCACGTAACGCTTGTTGGCAGCAGCGAGGTCGGCATTGGCGTTCACCAACGCTTGGCGCATGCGCTCGGCGTGGTCGATGTTTTCGCAGAACACGATGGTCTTGGCGTAACGGTCGGTGGCTTTCAGAAATTCAGTAATTTTTGCGGCGACGAGTTCGGTGCGCTTTTCCAGAATCAGGTTACGGTCGAAGTCGCGCTCGTTGTATTCGCGGTCTTCGATTGCGTGGCCGTATTTGTCGGCCTTGCCGCGTTCGGGCCGCCAGCCGTCGAGATCTTTGTCGAGACCGATGCGCACGACTTTGTAGGGCGCGAGAAAACCATCGGAGATGCCTTGCTTGAGCGAGTAGGTGTAAATCGGGTCACCGAAATACTCAATGTTGGAAATCTCTTCAGTTTCTTTCGGGGTGGCAGTAAGGCCGATTTGCGTGGCGGTGGAGAAATATTCCAACACCTGACGCCATGCTGCGTCGTCAGCGGCACTGCCGCGATGACACTCGTCCACCACGATAAGATCAAAAAAATCCGGTGAAAATTGTTTGTAGATGTTCTGCTCTTCCTCGGTGCCGGTGACGGCTTGATAAAGCGAGAGGTAAATCTCGAACGCTTTATTCACGGTGCGGTTGGTGATCTTGGTCATCGCCTGGCCGAACGGCTTGAAGTCATTGATCTTGGTTTGATCGGCGAGAATATTGCGATCAACCAGAAACAGAATGCGTTTCTTCGCGCCCGATTTCCACAGCCGCCAGATGATCTGGAATGCGGTGTAGGTCTTTCCGGTGCCGGTGGCCATGACGAGCCGAATACGGTTCTCGCCGCGCGCGATAGCGTCGACCGTGCGGTTGATGGCGACGAGCTGGTAATAGCGCGGCGACTTGCTGGAGCCGTCGTCGAAATAATCCTGGGTGGCGATGATTTCTTGCGCGGAGGTGTAACCCTTGGCCTTGCGATAACGCGCCCAGAGTTCTTCTGGTGTGGGGAATTGGTCGAGGGTGACTTCACGCTCAACCACGCCTGCGTTGCCGGTGCGGTCATGCTCTAAAAATGCGTCGCCGTTCGAACTGAAGGCGAATGGGACGTCGAGTATTTCAGCGTATTCGAGCGCCTGCTGCATACCGGCGCCGACGGAGTGGTTGTTGTCTTTGGCTTCGACAACCGCGATGGGCAGGTTCGGTTTGTAGTAAAGCAGATAGTCGGCTTTCTTGGCTTCGCCGCGTCGCACTGTTTTGCCGCGCACGATGACGCGGCCTTTTGTGAAATAAATTTCCTCACGAACCTGCGTCATCACATTCCATTTCTCGCCGTTCAC
>JANOOV010000071.1:0-10286 GCA_031421535.1 Gammaproteobacteria bacterium | reverse complement strand
TCAAGTCGGCGCCTCCAGCAGGCGACCTTCGATTCGGTGGCGTTCCGGTATATTGCGGCGGACCAGCATCCGGACCACGACACGATCAGCACCTTCCGGCAGCGCTTTCTGCCGCAGTTGCAGGCGTTGTTCGTGCAGGTGTTGGTGTTGGCGGGCGAGCTTAAGGTGTTGCAGCTGGGCAAAATCAGCCTGGACGGGACCCAGGTGCAGGCCAATGCGTCAAAGCACAGCGCGTTGAGCTACGGGCATGCCCTCAACCAGGAGGAACAGCTGCGCGCCGAAGTGGCCGAACTGTTTCATCTGGCAGAAGACGCAGACGCCGCAGAGATTCCCACCGGCATGAACGTGCCCGCAGAACTGGCGCGGCGCGAACTGCGCCTCAAGGCCATCGAAGCCGCCCAGGCGAAGATCGAAGCGCGGGCGCACGCGCGTTTTAAACAAGAACAAGCGGACTACGAACATGATTCCCACCGCATTGGCTTTATGCGGGGAGGGGAGAAGCGGATGCAGCGGCAGGAGAAGGAGCAAAAGACCGGCAAGAAAGCCTCCGGTCCTGCCCCCCGCGCACCGCAGGCCGCAGCGAACGCCAACGATCAACTCAATCTCACCGATGAACAATCGCGCATCCTGCCCACCGCCGGCGGCGGCTTCGTCCAAGGCTACAACGCACAGCTGGCGGTGGATGTAGACAGCCTGCTCATCGTGGGCCGCGACGTGGTGCAGGCGGCGAATGACCGGCAGCAAGTCAATCCGATGATCGAGCAGCTCCCGACCCTGCCCAAAACATTGGGAGCCGTGGACACCCTGATCGCGGACACCGGCTACTTCAGCGCGAGCAACGTGGACGCCTGCGTGCAGGCGAGTATTGCGCCGCTCATTGCCACCGGGCGCGAAGCGCATGGCCGGTCGTTGTGGGCACCCGACCCGCCGGTCGAATCCGAACCGGCCACGAACGTGGACCGGATGCGGCGTCGGAAGCGCAGTAAAGAAGGCCGCGCACTCTACGCCAAGCGCAAATGCACGGTGGAGCCGGTGATCGGCATCATCAAATCGGTGATGCGCTTCCGGCAGTTCCTGCTGCGCGGGCTGAACAAGGTGCAAGGCGAATGGAATCTGGTCACGATGGCCTGGAACATCAAACGGATGTTTGTGTTGCAGGCGATGAAGAACGAACCGCAGGCGCAACCGGCATGAAAACCAGCGCAGCGCATGTCGCTTGCGATCGCATTCATGCGCAAACAACAAACAGCGCGCATCGCTTGGATCATCGAGCCTCTGCAAGCACAATTTCAGCAGGCTAAGTCCGACAGGCTGCTAGAAACGGCAGTTGACCGCTGCAAGGCCCAAGCAAGTGCGTACAGGTATTGATATTTTTGGCCCCACATACCTCACCCAGAAGGTGAGGCCCGCTACGGCCTGTGCAGCACGCCCCGTTGGGCGCATGGCTTCGTTGCAACTCGTCCCACCCCGCGCAAAGCCAGCGCGGATGGGAATCATCGGAATAGCTCGCTATTCCTCGCTCGTTGCGCCTCGCCCTGCACCCAGCGGGTCGCACTCCACAGGCCGTTCAACTACCGTTTCTAGGTTAAATCAGATGATCGGGTGTTGTGTTGTGCGTGAGCTTCGCGCGCAGCGTCCCGGCAATGTCGTGCACCAGTGCCGACAGTCGCATGCCCCACGGTTTGCGCAGCGAATAAATAATCTCAAACACGTCTGAAGTCTGGCTTTGCTCCAGCAAATAGTCGTCGCTGGTCAGGAGCCGGTCGATCAGTTGCAATTCCAGCGCCTGGGTGCCGTACCAGTGTTCGCCGGTCGATACTTTGGCGATGTCGAGACTGGGGCGATAGTGATGCACGAAATTCTTGAACAGCCGATGCGTTGCTTCGATTTCTTCGCGAAACTTGGCGCGCGCAATCTCGGTGTTTTCGCCGAACATGGTCACGGTGCGTTTGAATTCGCCGGCGGTGAATTGCTCGTAGTCGATGTCGTTCTTTTTCAGCACGCGGCTGAAGTTAGGTAACTGCGCGATCACGCCGATGGAGCCGAGAATCGAGAACGGCGCGGCAATAATTCGATTCGCCACGCACGCCATCATATAGCCGCCGCTGGCAGCGACCTTATCGACCGCAACCGTGAGCGGGATGTTGCGCGTGCGGATGCGCGCGAGTTGCGATGCCGCCAGCCCGTAAGCGTGTACCATGCCGCCTGCGCTGTTGAGGCGGACGAATACTTCATCCTCGTTGCGCGCGACCATCAGCACGGCAGTGATTTCCTCGCGCAGGTTGCTGACTGCCGAGGCTTTAATGTCACCGTCGAAGTTCAGCACGAACAGGCGCTTTTTGTTTTGAGTGCGGTGCTTCGCAGCTTCTTTGCGGTGTTTTTTGGCGGCTTTGAGTGCTTGCTTGAATTCGTCTTGCGGCAACAGCTCTGATTTCAGCGTCAGCGCCATGTCTTCATAACGTGCGTTGAGTTTTTTTACTTCCAGTTTCTCGGGATCGCTGCCGTGGCCGCGTAGGCGCACCACGACCAGAATCACCGCGATAATGGCCAACACAATCGTAATCGCTTCGGCCAGGAATAAACCGTATTGCAGAAAGAAATCGCTCACCGGGGCACCTTAATCTGTCTTGATGAAGAACGTACGCTGAAGAGGGCGGGGATTCTACGGGTTGTGGGTGGCGTGTGTATAGCGCTACGCTCGCACGAGTGCGGCGGGCAGGCGCCCGGTGTTTTGTGAACGCGTTCTCGTTCTAAAGATGATGAACTGCGTTATTTTCATTTCGTTGGTTGGGTGGGGGCTCGCGTGGGTGTTTGGTCGTTTGTTGTTCCTGCCTGAGATCGACTATTTGTTTTGTCAGCCGATACAACTTTTGGGATTGCTTGGTTTTTTTGATTTACACGACAGGAGCTTACCGGTGGTGATTGCGACGCAGCGCGTGAATCACGGCGGGGACGCATTCAAGATGATGGTTATTCGTTTAGGGTGCCGACATTGAATCAAAGCGCGCAGATTGATCCCCGGACCTTACTCTGGATCAAACAGGAAGTCGCTGAATCCCTCACGGCAGTCCGTCAGGCTTTAGAGCTGTTTGACGAGCACAACGATGCCGGGCAATTGCCCGTCTGCGCCGACGGCCTGGACAAAATTCGCGGTGCGTTGGAGATGGTGGAAATCGCCGGAGGCGTTTCACTCGCACGCGAAATGCACGGCGTTGCTCTGGCACTTGCCGCCGACACCATCGAACTGAAAAAAGACGCCGTTGAAGTGTTGATGCGCGGCACCATCCAATTACCTGCCTACCTCGAACACTTGTATCACGGCAGCCCCGATGTGCCGTTGGTGTTGTTGCCTATCCTCAACGATCTGCGTGCGGTGCAAAACAAGCAGTTGCTCACCGAGGGCGCGTTTTTCTTTACCGATCTCGCCGTGCGCAAACCCTCGTTGATCGACCGCAGTGGCGAAGCGGCGACGTGGGATTTGCCCACCATGGCGAAGAAATTGCGCCCGGCCTATCTGGCGGCTTTGCTTGGGGTGTTCCGCAATCTCGATCCAACCAAGAATCTCAAGGTGCTGGCGACGGTGATCCTTAATCTGGAACAAACCGCCACTTTGGAAAAATCCGAGCAGTTGTGGTGGGTCAGCGCCGGTGTGGTACATGCACTGCACGACAAAGCACTCGAATTGAGTGTGGCGGTGAAATTATTGTTGGGGCGCATTGATCGCCAGATCAAGCGCGTCATCGATACGGGCGAGATGGCGTTGCAAATCGAGCCGCCGGAAGAGTTAGTCAAGAATCTGCTGTACTACGTTGCGCGTTCCACCTCGCGCAGCGCGCGCGTGATGGAGCTGAAAACGGCGTTCAAGCTCGAACAGGCAATACCCGAATCCGGGGCGTTGAGCGACGCGCGTGACCAGCTTCTGGGCTTTGATGCCAACCTCATGGCGAATGTATCCGAGCAGATCAAGGAAGAAATGTTACGCATCAAGGATGAGCTGGATATCGCGATTCACGCCAACAAGGGTGATCCCGCGTCGCTGACACCGGTGCACGAGCGGCTGCGTACCGTCGCCGACACGCTGGAGATTCTGGGCTTGCAGCATTTGGCGCGTCTGGCGCGTAGCCAGCAGGAGTTCCTGGTGGGGTCGATCAAGCGCCGTGTCGTGCTCAAGGACAACGACGTCATGCATGTCGCCGGGGCGCTTCTTTACATTGAGTCCTCGCTGCATGACTTAAGCGTGCAAGGCGGCGCGGAATTCCTGCAAGGCAACGACCATGAAACCGCCGGTACGCAAATGCCGGAGGCCGAATTCCGCCAGCTGGTCAAATTGGCCGCTAGCGAAGCGCTGCTGGATCTGGCCAAGGCGAAGGATATATTCACACGTTATGTTTTCGACCCGACGCAACTGGACGCGTTGCAGGATGTGCCGGAATTGTTGAACATCGTGCGTGGCGTATTGGCGATGCTTGCCCATGAGCGTCCGGCGCGCATCGTGGCGGGAACGTTGCACTACCTGGAAGCGGAAATTCTCGCCAAGAAGATTGCGCCGACCGAACGTGCGCTGGAACTTGTCGCCAACGCGGTGGGGGCGATTGAATATTTTCTGGAAAGCCTGCTGGAAAAAGCCGTTGCGCCCGAGCCGGGACTGGAATTGGCGGAACGCAGTCTCGCCGAGCTGGGTTACGCCGTGCGGCGTTCCGGCAAAGAGGTTGCCGCAGCCCTGTTTGAGGCATCGCCTGCGTCCAGCAAAGCAGCGGCGAACGCAAAATCGGTGGTCAGTCTGGTTAACAGGGGTACGTCGGCTGCACCCGCAGTCGTTGCCGACACCCGTGTTGACGAAGAGCTGATCGCGGTATTTTCAGCCGAGGCGGACGATGAACTGGCCGCAATCAGCCTGCATCTGGAAAAATGGCGCGCCAATCGCGACGACAAGGAAATTTTGGGCACCCTGATTCGTTCGTTTCACACCTTGAAAGGCGCGGGCCGTATCATCGGCGCAACTTCGGTGGGTGTGCTGGCGTGGTCGGTCGAGGAGTTGCTGCGTCGTGTACTGGACGGTCGCGTGCCCGCGAACAACAACAAAGTGATCGATCTGCTCGAACAAACTTTGGCTGCGTTCAGTCTGATCGTGACACAGATCAAGCTGGGGAATCTGAGCAGTGGCCCCTCGGTGCAAGCGTTGATTGATATGGCGCGTGATTTGCGGCAGCCCGCGCAGATGGCCAGCAACTAACTTGTATCACCGTGCTTCATGTCCAGCGACTGCTGCATCAGCGTGCCGGATGTTTTCGATTTCAACAGCACGTCCCACTTTACGCTGGCGCCGACTTCAAAACGCGAGTCGGATGTCAGGGTGATCGATAGTTCGTCACCGGCCTGCGCCTGGATCGGTGTGCGCACCGGGCAATACAGTTGTTCCCAATGACTGCGTGGCGCGAGTGGGCTGGTTGACAGTGCAATCTCCGGCAGTAATTCACATTCCCACCACAACGCAAAACCATAAAGTGTGACGTCGCCGGTGAGGATCCAGCATGCGTTGCCGCGTCGTACGCTGGCGTTTTTCTTGCGTAGATCGACAGCGTCCCAGCGTTTTGCGCTGGTGCCGGAATCAAGTAATTCTTCACACTTGAGCAACCGTACGTAGAGATTGTTGAGGCTCATTTCCCTGGCAAGACTGAAGTCAAGTTGCGCGCCCACGTCGTCCCACACACACAATTCCTGGTAGACGCGCGGCGTGATTACCGGTGCAATAAATTGCGCGATGTGTTGCGGAATCAGCGTGCCGCCGGGTTTCAAAAAGCGGCGTGCGTCGGCCAGCGTCTCGATAATGTTTTCTTCATAGGCGTAGTTGCCCAGTGTTTCCGACACCACCACATCCACCGGCACCGGTTTGTCCATTTGGCGCGAATGCTGGTGGATGAAATGCCCCCGGCGCAGCCCGTTGTGACGCGCGATTTTCTGGCTTAATTTCAGCACCGGGGAATACTCGTAGAAATAGACATCTTTGGCGCCCAGCTGCAACGCGTAAAAGCCGAGCAGGCCGGTGCCCGAGCCAAGATCGGCAACGGTTGTTTTACCCGGTACAATGACCTGCTGCAACGCGCGATAAAACGCTGCGTTGCGTGCGCGGTCGGCGATCAGGTTGCGATGGAACTCGATGAACATGGCGGGGCATTGTTGCATGGCGCCGCGTAAAACTGAACTCGCGATTCATCGCTATGTTGGTAACATGCGTTTCTAGGTTTAACGCTCACATTTCAGGAAACACGCTCTCATGTCCGACGCCCGTCACGATGCCGCGCCGCGCGCGATTCACCTCAAAGACTATTGCGCACCAGAATTTTTCATCGACACGGTCGATCTGCATTTTGAGCTTGGCGAAGAGCGCACGCGCGTGCGCGCGCAACTCCAGATGCGCCGCGCGCCGACGACAACGGCGGGCGCGCCGTTGATGCTCAATGGCCATGGCTTCGAACTCGAATCGATCACGCTCGATGGGCGTGCGCTGCAAAGTGCGGATTATGTTGTGGAGGCCGACAGTCTCACACTCGCGCAGGTGCCGGAGATATTTTTGCTCGATCTCGTCACCGTGCTGCGTCCGCAAGACAATACCTCGCTGGAAGGGCTGTACAAATCCAGCGGCAATTTTTGCACGCAGTGCGAGGCACAAGGCTTTCGCAAAATCACTTATTTTCTGGATCGGCCCGACGTGTTGGCGCGCTACACCGTCACCATTAGCGGCGTGCAAGCCAAGTACCCCGTGTTGCTGTCCAACGGCAATTGTGTGGCGCGCGGTAAAGGGGAGGGCGGCACCCATTGGGCACGTTGGCAGGATCCATTCCTCAAGCCGTGTTACCTGTTCGCGATGGTCGCGGGCGATCTGGCCTGTGTCGAAGATGAATTCATCACCCGTTCGGGCCGACGTGTCGTCCTGCAGGTGTTCGTGCAACACCACAACGCGACGCAATGTGAACACGCGCTGCGTTCGTTGCAGAAAGCCATGCAATGGGATGAAGAAACATTTGGGCGGGAATACGACCTCGACATTTACATGATCGTCGCCGTCGATGACTTCAACATGGGCGCGATGGAAAACAAGGGGTTGAATGTTTTCAATTCGCGCTACGTGCTGGCCAAGCCGCAGTCGGCGACCGACGGGGATTATCAGGCCATCGAAAGCATCATCGGCCACGAGTATTTTCACAACTGGTCGGGCAATCGCGTGACCTGTCGCGACTGGTTTCAGTTGAGTCTCAAGGAAGGCTTCACGGTATTTCGCGACCAGGAATTCAGCGCCGACATGAGTTCGCGTGCCGTGAAGCGCATCGCCGACGTCAACGTGTTGCGTACTAACCAGTTTCGCGAAGATGCCGGGCCGATGGCGCATCCGGTGCGGCCTGAGTCTTATGTCGAGATCAACAACTTTTACACCATGACGGTGTACAACAAAGGCGCGGAGCTGATTCGCATGATGCGCACGATCATCGGTGCGCAGAAGTTTCGTGCGGGCACCGATTTATACTTCGCACGCCATGACGGGCAGGCGGTAACGACCGACGATTTTGTGCGCGCGCTGGAAGACGCGAGCGCCATCGATCTTACCCAGTTCAAGCGTTGGTACAGCCAGGCGGGCACGCCGGAACTCCGCGTTGAGCGGCACTACGACGCGGCCGCCCGCACCTGCACGTTGACGGTGCGTCAACGCTGTCCGGCCACGCCTGGGCAGCCGGACAAACAGCCATTTCATGTACCGCTGGCACTGGGTTTGCTGGATGTCAACGGCAATGATTTACCGTTGCAATTGGCGGGCGAAGCCGAACCGATCGGTAGCACACGTGTGCTGCACGTGCGCAACGCCGAGGAACGCTACATTTTTGTCAACATACCGCACCCGCCGGTGCCGTCGTTGCTGCGCGGATTTTCTGCGCCGGTAAAAATCGATATCGATCTGAGCGAGGCCGAACGCTGTTTCCTGATGGCGCACGACAGCGACCTGTTCAATCGTTGGGAAGCCAGCCAGCAGTTGGCGGTGCAAATTATTTTAAAATTGATCGAGCGGCTGCAAAAAGGACAAGCTCTGGAACTCGATGCAACCTATGTGCGCGCGGTACGCCAGATGCTCGAAAATCCGCAGCTTGACCCCGCGTTGGTGGCGCAGGCCCTGTCGTTACCGGCGGAAACTTATATTGCGGAGTTCATGACCGTGGTCGATCCAGACGCAATTCATGCGGCCTGCCGTTTTGTGCGACGCACGTTGGCAACCGCACTGCGCGATGCGTGGCAGCAGGTGTTTGCAGTTAACCGGGATGTGGGCGAATACCGCATCGACGCGGTCGCGATGGCGCGGCGTGCATTGAAGAACACGGCGTTGGGTTATTTGATGGAGCTTGCTGACGCTGATATTCGCCGCAGCTGCGTCGAGCAATTCCGCACCGGCAACAACATGACCGACGTGGTGACGGCGCTTTCGTACCTCATCAATAGTGAAGGCGCAGAAGGCGATGCCGCGCTCGCCGCGTTTTACACCCAATGGCAGGACGATAACCTGGTGCTCGACAAGTGGTTCGCGATTCAATCCACCAGCCGCCGGGCAGATGCACTGCAACGCGTCGTCGCGCTGACCCAACATCCTGCGTTTAATATCAAGAATCCAAACCGCATGCGTTCGGTGATCGGCGCCTTCGCCCACGGCAATCACGTACGTTTCCACGCAGGAAGCGGAGCGGGCTACGCGCTGCTCGGCGACTATGTGATTGCGCTGAATGCATTGAACCCGCAAGTCGCTGCGCGTCTGGTTAGCGCATTTACGTCGTGGCGACGTTACGACGATGGGCGTCAGGTGTTGATGAAAAAACAACTCGAACGTCTGCGCGATTACGCCGGGTTGTGCAAAGATGTGTTTGAGATCGTGAGTAAGAGTTTGGCGTAACGATCTATCTTGTCGAGGCGCACGTCTGGTGGATTACGCAAGAAAGCGCTGCCCCCTTGTATTTAAATCCTGAAAAATTTGAATACCTTCACAAAATCGTTGCTAGTGGATCACGTTATTCAGAATCAGAGTAAAGAATGCTGAAGTCATCACAGCTCGATTGATGGGCAGTACCGGTTTTCTGCACAGTGCCTATGTATAAATGACGCATCGTACCGCTAGTGCTGGTTAAGGTTTTGTTAAGGCGTTGTAACCACTATCGCGCACGAAATTTTTTTTGGTCTGTTGTCGCAAATGAATGTGGCAGCTCATGAAAGTTAGCGGGGGTAATGCATGAAGAAGCAACTGAGTTTAGTCGTCGCAGCGGGTATGGTTCTGAGCGTGGCGGCATGTTCGCCGGGTTCGCCCACACCGACCGGTATCAACAGCCTGAAAGGCGCCGCCGAGCAATTGGACGCGGCGAGCTATGCCGCGCTGTCGCCGTTGCAGCAATATCAGGTATCCAACAAACTCACCAGTGCGTTGTTCACGGGCGTGCCCGCCAGAGATTTTTTTGTCGCAGGCAGCATCGGCGCCGATCCCAGCAAGCTGGTCGTGTCTGAGAAATACAGTAATCTTGTCAGCAAGGTGCGCAAGAACCTCAAGACAGCATTGCCCGACGATCCGCCGCTCGATCCGGCGCTTCCCCCCGGAACGATCAGCGACCCATGGGCCGGTGACAAGCGCACACCCACCAAAATTCCGCTGTCCGGCGACGTCAGTACGCGATCACGCAGCAAGAACGAGATCGTTAATATCATTGAAGGCAATACCGACTTTACCCCGGATAAACCGGCGAAATACGTTTTTGACGGCACCGGAAACGGAGACGGCAGGGGCAGGTCGGTGCAGTATCCGTTGGCCTACATTTATGAGACTCCGTTGAGCGATGATTTTTTCGCGCGCTGGATGGCTTACAAACTCGTTAACACCATCATGTTTTCGCCAGCGGTCGAAATTGACTCCTCGGACGAGCTTGACGCACAAACCATTTACGAAAATCTGGTCAGCGCAATCAAGCAGGATGCCTCGATTCGTTCCATCATTCTGGCCCACGAAAAATCCGAGTCGAACTGGAAACGCTTCCGTTCACCCGAGGACAACACCCGCGAAATGATCGAAATTTATCTCGGCCTGTTTGACCGCGACGCCGATGTTCCCAAGGCTTCTAAAGCCTGTAAAAACTGGTCGTTGAGCGATGAAAACGCAGGTTATAAGTTGGTAAAAGATCCCAACGAAAACACTGAACCGCAGCTCATTCTTGACAGTTATTATGTGACGACCTGCGAGGATGTTTTTTCGGCCATCTCCAACCATC
>JANOOV010000070.1:0-17536 GCA_031421535.1 Gammaproteobacteria bacterium | reverse complement strand
TTATTAAGATCCACGACCCGGCCACGAGCTGCCAGGAGTTCGGTAAGCGTTGCAAACTCGTCTGGCTTAATGGCAGCTGGGTGGTAGACAAGAGCTTTGGGGCACTGTTCCACTAACGCCGCCGCACCCCCAGTGTGGTCGTCATGCCAGTGACTGATCACGATTTCCTGAATGCATTCGGCCGGGTTGAGGCCGATGGAACGCAAGTAGTAGCTGGCCACGGGTTCGCGAGATTGTTTATCGATACTGCACGAATCAACAACCATCCAGTGGCCGTTACCGAGGTGAATTACCAAGCATTCGCCTATTCCTGGTCCGAAGAGCGAAATTTCAAACTCGTCGGCCGCTGGAGGCCGCAGCTCAATCGGGTTCAAGGAGGCGCGCGAGTTCTTGGGCGTTCACACGGGCGCGGTCAAGATCCGTCTTGTTCCAAGCAGGTAGTCGGCGGAGCCGGATACGTGAGATGCGTTCGCGTGGCTGACCGGGGCCCTCCTTGTACCCGACTGACCAGTACAACACCGCGCCTGGAACAACGAGAGCCCGATCCCCCTCCGGTATCTCCGCCATTACGAGTTCGGCTTCTTCGTCCGGGTAATCGCGATGGGTCTGGTCAACAAGCGTCACGAGAATGGAGTCCTCACGCACTTCTTGGACCACACCTTCCCAAAGCTGCAGCAGATGAAACCGTTCGGTGCTACTGGTGAGGGGCAGTACCACGACCGGCCTTGTAGGCTCTGGTGCTGGAAATAGCGTTTCGGTCGTCGCTAGAGTCGTGAGAGCAGGATGGTGTCTCTGGACCGCAGTAGCAGCAGTGATGTTTGCAGTGGAATCAACCAAATCATCAGTAGGTAACTGACCCGATTGTGGTCTACCCATCAGCACCGTCGCCAATTCTGCAGACGTTACCTGCGGGCCGCGATGCTCGGTGTACGTGGTCAGCGCGTTGGAATGCATTTCAGTGCCTCATTGAGTATTGTGTTGCTAGTAACGAGGAGTTCGTCCTGCAACCGATCCCAATTGTCGTTCAGTATTCCCAAAAGTGCGCCGGTTCCGCCACCCTCAAGTTCGATGTGATTATTGATGTCGAAGCGTATACCCCTGTTGGCCGCTCCGCTGAGTGTTATATGCGTCGCGCCAGTAAGTCCGTCTTTGCGCGGCGCCTGCATTGTCATCTTCATAAGTCTGACAGGCTCCGGCAGGGCTTTCTGCCAATTGGTCTTGGGGGCCAGCACGTCGCCGAAAGCATTCCAAGTTTTCTCATCCGGCAGCTGGTAGTCAATGATTCCGTTAAGCCCAATTTGTTTAACGGGTGTGTGCCCGAGCGTGGTGAATATATGGACCACAAGATCGCGCATTAGAGCAAATGAACCCTGGTCACTCGATTGCACTAGAAACTGGTTTGAGAGCGCCTCGATCAAACCCCACGAGAGAGGAACCCGTGCGATTTCCGAGCTGACGAATTCGTCTTTGGTGACATCGACGTCATTCGGTCCAATGATTCCCTCCTTCACGAACCAAGTTGGCCGAAAAATAGCTGGATTAAATGAGCCTCGAACAACTATCGAAGCCTCACGTTTAATTGGTGTCAGGTTGGTCATTGGGTTCGGGCGAATTAGACTGGTCAGTTGGGGCACACGATACCAGTTTAGCCGGATTCTGGGGAGGGGAGACAGAAGTGTGGTCAAAATGGGGAATTTTTCAGCTCTGGCTGCAACCGGAATTCTATCTTGATCATCACGCTCACCACGCTGCTGCCGTTCGAGTTGCAAGCTTTTTGCCGACGCTTTCCCGCCGAATAATGCACGCCACCAGATAACGCAGCACCGCATCGATTTCCGTCTGACCGCGTAAATAATAGTGTGCGCGTGAGCTGCGCTTGCGGCCGACGCGCACGGTGACGATGCGTGGATCAGCGAGCGCGAACACTGCTTCGTCGGTGTCGTCGTCGCCGATGAACAAGGCATGCCCGGCGCGGGTGCGGCGCAACAGCTGCAACAACGCGGCACCTTTGTCGGGGGCGCCGGGCGGCAGCACGTTGACTACTTTCTTGCCGGGGATCAATTGCGGCGCGGGCTGTAACTGGGCCAGCGCCCGTGCAACCGTTCTGCGCGCACGGCGTGCATCGGGTGCGAGCCGGTAGTGGATGGCCAGCGAATACTGCTTATCTTCGATGTCGATTCCGGCGTGCGACGTCTCGCGCCAGGCGTTTTCCAGCTGCTGCCGCCACGCGATGCACAAGCGTTGCGCGCGGCGCAGCGCAGCGGCATTGCCGGGCAGCCCTTCGAGACCGTGATTGCCGACCAGATAATCGGGATGCACCTTCAGGCGCGCCCGCAGATCGGGCACGCTGCGTCCTGAAATCACGGCGGTGGTTGCGAGCGACGCGAGACGCTCAAACAGCGTGCAGGTGGTGCGCGGCATGGCTGCGTGGGCGCGACGCGTCACGATGGGCGCGAGCGTGCCATCGAAGTCGAAGACAAATAATGTCTCGCCCGTGCACAGCGGTTCCAGAACTTCAATCCTGCGCCGGGTGTTGAGATATTTCACAGCGTGAAGTTCGTTCCGGGCGGCGCGCTGTCATGCAGCCGCTGCGACAGCCGGTTGCGCTGGCGCATGCGTGCGGCGTCGATGAGCATGCGTCCGGCCCAGCGGTAGATGTTGAACTCCTGCAACAGCCCACGCATGCTGCGCATCCGGTCGCGCTGTTCCATCTCGTCCATGTCCAGCGCCAGGTTCATCGCCGCCGCGCACTGATCCACGTTGTAGGGATTTACGATCAAGGCTTCGGGCAACTCGCGCGCGGCGCCGGTGAACTGGCTTAGAATCAGCACGCCGCGCTCGTCGTCACGTGCCGACACGAATTCTTTCGCCACCAGATTCATGCCGTCGTGCAGGCTGGTGACGCAGCAGAAATCCGCGCCGCGATAATATTCGTACACCTGTGCCGGGTCGTGATGTTTCAGCAGCAGGCAGATCGGCTCATAGCCCGCGTAGCCGAAGCGCTGATTGACGCGCAGTGTTACCGCGCGTACTTCGCTTTCAAAGCGCTGGTATTGCTCGATGGACGAACGCGTCGGCGCGCCGATCTGAATAAACGTGAACTTGCCCACCCAGCGCGATTCCATTTCCAGCAAGCGTTCCACCGCGAGCAAACGTTCCAGAATTCCCTTGGTGTAATCCAGGCGATCCACGCCCACGCCGATGCGGCGTTCCGGTGGCATAGCATGCCGTTTACGGATCGCGACCCGGCACTCCGGCACCGGCTTCTGCTGCGCCAGCCAACGGCTCGGCCACTCGATGGAAATCGGGTAGTGGTTCACGGCGGTCAAGGCGCCATGATAAGACAAGGTCGAGTTTTCGCGGTCCACCCGGCATTCCAGCACGCGATCCACCGTGTCCACAAAGTTGTTGCAGTGAAAGCGCGTGTGAAAACCGATGATGCTGCTGCCCAGCAAACCGGCGAGCAATTCTTCGCGCCACGGACAAATGGCGAAGGCTTCCGGGTTCGGCCAGGGGATGTGCCAGAAGGTGATGATGGTCGCGTTCGGCAGGCGCTCGCGGATCATTTTCGGCAGCAGTGCAAAGTGATAATCCTGCACCAGCACCACCGGGTCGTCGGACTTGGCCTCTTGCACCACCGCGTCGGCAAATTTCTTGTTCACCGCTACATAGTGTTGCCAGTCGGCAGAGCGAAAAACCGGCCGCACATGCGCGATGTGGCACAGCGGCCACAGCCCTTCATTGGCGAAGCCATAGTAGTAGCCATCTTCTTCCGCCTGGCTCAGCCACACGCGCCGCAGAGTGTAGGTAGGCTCGTTGGGCGGCACCTGAATTCTGTCATGCTTGTCGACCACGTCGCGGTCGGCATTGCCGCCGCCGTGCGCAATCCAGGTGCCCGAGCAGGCGCGCATCACCGGCTCCAACGCGGTCACCACGCCGCTGGCGGGCAATTGCACGTCGATTTCGTCACCGCGTCGCACGTGGATGTAAGGTTCACGATTTGACACCACCAGAATTTCCTCACCGGCCAGTTCGCGATGCAGAATTTCTTTCAACGCTTCGGGCGCCCAGCCAATACGGTCTTCGTCGCGCGCGCGACGATCGGTTTCGATGTCGCGAATCAGCTCGCGCAAATCTTTGACGATGGGTTTGAGTTCCGGCGAGGTAGCGAAATAAGACAGCGGACGGATCAGCCCTTCACCCTTGCTCAACGCCCGCAGCCCCGACACCCAGCCGCGCCAGCTCACTTGCGCGATCAGCACTGTGATAAACGAAATGAGCACGCCTAATCCGGCGAAAAGATAAAACACATAGCGCTTGGTGTCCTCGCTGCGCCGCTGCACGAAACCCATATCGTGGACCAATACCAATTTTCCCAGCACGCCGGATTCATCGCGGACAGTGTGCGCGGCCACATGCAGGGCGCCTTCGGGTAACTCCAGGATGGTGTTCCCGTACTCTAAAAACTGACAGCCGACGGGTCTGGCAAATGTCTGCGTTTTATATAGCAAGGCACCTGCGACATCGCATAAGCCCAGAGCGAACAAACGTTCATCCTGCGTGACGCGCCCGAACAAGGCGGCGATTTTGGTTTTATCCTTGGCGCGCATCAGCGCCGCGAGCGGTTCATCGATGGTCGCAGCGATCAGTTGTGCGCGCATGTCGATGTCGCGGCTGAACCACTTCAAAGTTAATTTGTCGACCAGCGGCACTACGCCGTAGGCAACCGCCGCCAACACCAGCGCCAAAGGAATAATAAAGCGTAATGAAAAACGCATGGCTCGTCTCCTTGCCAACGGCCCGATATGAACGACGCACGTTCATGCGACGTGGTGAAGAATAAAATCTGCTATAAATCAGATGAGCCGACGGTACGCAGACCACTGCCGGAATGGCGCTACTGCCGCAACCCACTGGGACACATGCATGTACAACTATGGACTCATCGGCAACTGCCAGACCGCCGCGCTGGTGCACACTCACGGCAGCATCGACTGGTGCTGCATGCCGCGCCCCGACAGCGCACCGGTGTTCGGTCGCTTGCTCGACCCGGACGGCGGCTACTTCAGCATTGAACCCGCCGCAGGCGGAAAAGGCAACCCGCATTATCTGCCTAACACCAACGTGCTGGTCACGCAGATCACCTGCGACGACGGCAGCGCTTATCGCATCACCGACTTCTGCCCGCGCTTCGAACAGTACGGACGCATGTATCGACCCATCGCGGTGTTTCGCATCGTCGAGCCGACGCAGGGCACGCCAGTGGTCAAAGTGGCGTGCCGGGTCGTGACAGGTTGGGACAAACGCGCCGTTCGCCCAGTGCGTGGCAACAGTCACCTGCGTTTCGAGATCGGCGCGGACCACCTGCGCTTGACCACCAACATGCCGCTCACCTATCTGTGCGAAGAAACACCGTTCGCATTGCAGCAATCGCTGTACTTCGCGTTGACCTGGGGTGAGGGTGTCGAAGACGACCTGGTTGAAGTGTCACGGCGCTTTCTGGAACACACCACGAATTACTGGCGCACCTGGGTCAAGCACTGCTCGATACCCAGCCTGTATCAGCGTGAAACCATCCGCTCCGCGCTCGCGCTTAAATTACATTGTTACGAAGACACCGGCGCCATCCTCGCCGCACTCACCACCAGCCTGCCGGAAGAAGACCGCCAGGGAAGAAACTGGGATTATCGTTATTGCTGGTTGCGCGATGCGTACTTCGTCGTCACGGCGTTCAATAATCTCGGCCATTTTGAAGAGATGGAAGGGTTCATCAAATATCTGCTGGGCATCGCGCAGCATCATGAACATTCACGCGAGCGGCTGCGCCCGGTTTATTGTCTAGACCAGGCTTTACCGCTGCCCGAGAAAGAACATGCCAATTGGCGCGGCTTCGGCGGCAACACACCGGTGCGCAGTTTCAACCAGGCGGCGGAACACGTGCAGAACGACGTGTACGGCGAAATGATTCTCACGCTGGCGCCGATTTTTTTCGACGAGCGCTTTCAACATCTGCGCAGCAACGAGCACGAGGAACTGCTGGGACACCTGGGGCAGCTGTGCGCGCGCAACATCGGCCAGCCGGACGCGGGCCTGTGGGAGATACGCAACGGCTGGCGCGAACATTCATTCTCCAACCTGATGAGCTGGGCGGGCGTCGAACGGTTGATCCGGATTCGTGCTGCGGGCTATCTGAAAAACTTCAGCGTCGATCTGGCCACCGCGAAAGCGAACGCAGAAAACGCACTGCAACGCGCCGTGGTCGGCGGTGCCTTACGCAACGGGCCGGGTGATGACAGTTCCGACGCCGCCTTGCTGCAACTCGCGCTGGTGCGCTACCCCGACCGGGCGTTATGCGAAACCACCGTGACCACGATCTGGAATGACCTGAAGCTCAACGACACGCCAGCAGGGCAGGCCTTCCTCTATCGTTACCGGCGTCGCGACGATTTCGGACAACCCGGCTCGGCGTTTCTGATCTGCTCGTTCTGGCTGGTGCAGGCACTCGCCAAGACCGGGCGCCTTGCGCAGGCCACCGCCGTCATGAACGAAGCACTGCATGCGGCGAACCCGCTCGGCCTGCTGTCCGAACACTACGCGCACGAACGCGTTTTGCAGCTCGGCAATTTTCCGCAAGCTTATTCGCATGTCGGCCAGATCAACGCGGCGTTTGCCGTGAGTCCGCCGTGGAATGAGGTTTTGTAGAGTTAACATTAAAGGTGTCGCGTGTGAAAATTACCACTTTCTTTGATCCTATGTCGTGGCATCAGTCCCCGAAACAGCCGCCATCTTTAATGGGGTTTTCCCGTGTACGCGCTGAGAACGCCCGGCTCAAGCGCGAGGTTGAAATTCTAAAATAAAGCGACGGCGGATGCACGGTGAGGTACGCCTGGATTGACAGGTGTCCGTGAAATCGGGGCAAGATCAGACTTAAGTAGGTTTCTGCTGTTTTCCGCCGTTTCCCTGCCGACCCTCAACCTGGCCTACACCCAAGGCTATTTTTTCTCTTTACTGTCTTTGCCGATCAGCATGTCGTAATACGCCTTGGCGCCGCCCTTCATGAAGTAATAGTTTTTCACGCCGGCATCGACCAGATGGTATTGCAGCCACTGCACCTGATGGCCGGCCTCGTCATACACGAGTAGCGTTTTGTCTTCGCGTTTGGCTTTTTGCAGTAATTTGTCAAGCTTGTCGGCCTGGTCCAGTGTGATGCGGCGTTCCGTGCCCGGAAAGAAACCCACCCCCTCGCGTTGAAAGCGGTCGCGCACGTCCAGCACAATGGTTTTGTCGCTGATTTGCCCGCCGAATTCACTGGGGCCAAGCAAGTGCGCGCTGAATACATCTTTCTCGATAATGTCAGTGGAATTGATCGGGCTGCGACCCAGTAGGACCGACTGTTCAGGATGGGCTTTGGCCCACGCAAAAATGCCGGCATCGTACGCAAACGTATTCTCGATTTTCAGGTTGATCGCACGGCGCACCGCCTGATACGACTTATGGCAGGTCACACCGTTGCAGTAGAACACGATGGGGTTGTCCGTCGAGCCTCGCAACGTACGTAATTTTCCGTCGAAATCCTTGTCGGTGATCGCGAGGTTGATCGAACCTTTGATGCGCAAGGTCGAGTATTCGTATTGCGAGCGCACGTCGACGACAGTGATTTTACCCAACTTCTGAAAAACAGCGTCGAGTTCGTAGACACCGGTTTCCGGATATAAAGCCCGTCCGGGAAATTTTTCATTGGCGTCCGCGCCAAACGTTTGATGTGATATCACGCCTAACATGACACAGAGCAGAAATATTATTTTCTTCAGCATACTCACTCCAGCTTGAGATGGTTGATACATGCCCCGCATCGATATCAGACAGGTGCTACGGCATAACATCGGGTGTCAGAATCACTTTAATTAACGGCCGGAGAGCGTGAAACTTTTGCGATGTGCGCTCTCCTGCGCCAAAACCCAGAGTGACTCACTACGCCGGGCTAGTGTAGTGAGTCACTTTTGATAAAGCTTAACTGTTGCATTCCATTTTCTATGTGTGACGCGCAGTACTCCTTCCCGCTGCAAGGGGGAGAGATGCTTTGTTTCACCGTCCTTGATCGGGCAATAAGTTCCAGATAGTAGTGACTCACTACACTAGCGCGTCGCCACTTCCTGCCACCAGTCCGGGAATGCGGCGACCACCTCGCCGGATTGATGCAGCGCGTTTGCAGTATTCAATGCTTCCAGACCCGGGCCGGTTTTAATCACGTAAATGTTAGGGCCAATCTCCAGTTTTTTTACAATTTCGAGCTGGTGCTGGCTGACCCACGCACTGATGGCGGCGGCATCCCAGTCGGGTTTGAGATAGACGATGATATTGCCCGGCAAGGCGCGCTTGCGCCCCGTCGCGCTCGGCCCGTCGTGCAACACCGGCGAATAATTCCCTGCGGCGTTGGCGGTGGCCAAGGTCCGCACCGCCGACTCTGAATTGACACCGGAGCCCAGGTTCCAGAGACGCACCGACCCGCTGCGACGCATGGGCACCGGCACCGCATCGGCATAAACAGTTTTTACGGTGCTTTTGGCGGCGGTGTTTTTGCCGCCATGAAATTCCGCCACTAGGTTTGGGTTGAGCCAGATTTTTCGTTCCTGCTTGCCGTCATACCAGACGTAAGCTTGCTGTAATGTCACGGCCTGGCCCGCTGCGGCTTTGTCGCCCGCGCTGGCTTGCCCGAGATAAAACCCGCTCACTGCCAGAACGAGTAATGCGGCGGGATGCAAAGATAAATTTTTCATGGGTGTCTCCTTGTTGGATTAGGTGCCGTAGAACTTCAAACTCCAGGATTGGAAGGTGCCGGTATCCCCAAGCCCGAGATCTTGGACATTGAGTCGCCAAGCACCATCGGCCGGTTCACCGAGATGCCGGGCGCTGCCGAAGACCCAGGCGTTATAAGGGGTACACGGGTTGGCACAGGTATGGGTTTCCGCCAGACGGCTGATCGCGGTGACCGTGGTGCCTACCGTATGCGTAAGCGTGACCTGTAAGTCACCAGAGTAGATGGCGCTCGTACTGGTCGCAGTGAAGGTAATTTCAACAAACTCGATTTTAGTAATGCCGCTGCCGCTCACGGTAATGGTGTGGCTGACGCCCGTGGAGTTGTTATCGGGAATATCGCTATTCGTCAGCGAGCCCGACGACGAGCTAAAAGTTTTTTCCGTACCAAGATTGGGTGTCCAGGTCTTGGCCCGCGCGACCGCGGCATTGGCGTCGACGACGCCAAAACCGTAGTTGTGGTTGATATAGTACCCCGCGCCATTGGTTGTCCACTCCGGATTGATGGGGCTGGCGGGGTTGTCGTTCACGCGGGCGGTCTCCGCCAAAATTACCCGCACGTCACGCCAGCCCAGATTGGGGTTGGCCTGTAGCATCAGCGCCGCGACTCCGGCGACCATCGGAGTCGCCGATGACGTGCCGTTCATGCACTTGGAGTAACTTCTGTTTGCATAATCGGTCGCACCTGCAGCCGCAGCATTGGACCCCAATTCACCGCTACGATCCGTGGTGGTGATGGCATGCGTATTACAAGATTCCCCGCCGGGCGCACTCACCCAGAGATTGGCGCCGCGCTCGGAATACGATGATTTGGTGCCTTGGTTTGTAACTGCTCCGACCGCCATAACGCCACGGTTGTTGGCTTGCCCGTCGTAATTGGTGTTATCAACACAAGCAGGGCAGGGTGTAGAGCCTGTAGCACCATTACCGGCTGCCCATGTATAAACAATCCCACGTCCGCTGCGTCCGGTGGTTAGTCCGGTGTTGATTGCGCTTCGCCAAGTCAAATCGGAAGGCCACAGATTGCCATTACCGTCTGGCGCGCCCCAGCTATTGGTATTTACGCTCACCGCCTCTGCATCACGGGTCATGGCATTGGTGACATTGTTGGTCGTGAAATTTTGCAAAAGATTGTAGCCGACCAGATTGGCGCGCGGCGCCACACCGCGTACGCCGAGGCCATTCAGGTCACGCGCGGCGACGATGCCCGCAACCGCCGTACCGTGGTTAGAATCCGCGTCTGTTGGATCGTTGGTGGGGTCGGTGCTGCCGGTGACATAGTTGTAACTGAATCCCGCAGCCACGTTGGCGGTGAGATCTTCATGCGCGATCTCCAGACCATCGTCCACCACCGCGATGCGCACACCTTCGCCCCGGCAAGTCGCCCCGGCGCCACAGACCTGCCACGCCGGTTCAACATTGAGATCTTGCCCGGTGAGACCACCAAGCTGGCCGATATTTTTAAGGTGCCATTGATCGCCGTAAAGCGGATCGGGGCCGCTTACGGGAGGCGGCGGCGGTGGTGGTGGATCGCCTCCACCACTATCACAGGCGAAAAGCACGGTACCAACAACACAGAGAATACCCGCCCTGAAACACATGTTGAAAATTCGTAACCGCATCGTCTTTATCTCCTTGATGAAACCCGTATGGGCGTTACGCCACCCACTCTGTTGTACCGGGAATTTCCTGGCGTAACTTGCCACCACGTCAAGTTTTCTACAGACACTGATCATCTGTCTTAATTTGGTGCCGGGAAGAGGAATCGAACCTCCGACCTACTGATTACGAATCAGTTGCTCTACCGACTGAGCTATCCCGGCGTGGTGCTGTGCTCCCAGAAGCTCACTAAAATAACTGCGCGGAAAGTCACGTGTGGCAAGGCAAGCGATGGTAAAGAGTCGGTTTTGATGCGTCAAGCAAACTGACTGAATTGGCTGAATTTCTCCCAACTGCAATGACACCCAGCGCGTCAGACTCACTATTGCATTTGAAAGCGCAGCGCCAGCCTATTCCAATGCAAGGATGAGCCTGAACGGTGGGTGGGGTAGAGGAAGAGCAAGCTGTTTCAGGCGACCTGCTGTTCATGGATTAAAGGTAATGTCCGGCTTGAGATACTGCGCGACCTGTGGCTTGAAAGACTCTTGAAGATGAATTTATTCAAGCGCTGTATTAACCTGTAGGCGCGAATCGCGGTGAGGGTTTGCTTCTACAGGCCGTTAACATGACCACCATAAAAAAGAGTGCCTTGTTACCCTATAGCGCCGCACAAATGTACGTGTTGGTGGACGACATCGCGGCGTATCCGCAATTTTTGCCCTGGTGTAAAGACGCGCAGGTGTTCAGCCGCAGTGCTGACGAGGTACATGCGCAGATTCATATCGCGCATGGGGCGTTGAACAAGGCATTTTCCACCACTAATCGCTTGCAGCGAAACAAGATCATCGAAATGCGCCTGGCCGACGGGCCGTTCAAACACCTGCAAGGCTTCTGGCGCTTCGACGCGCTGGGCGACACCGGCTGCAAAATTTCGCTCGACCTTGACTTTAAATTTTCCAACAAGCTGGTCGAGCTGGCGATTGGTTCTGCGTTTAATTACATCGCCAACAGTTTGGTCGATGCCTTTTGCCAGCGCGCAAAGCAGATGTATGGCTGAAACCGAAATCACCGTGGAAGTGGCTTATGCGCGTCCCGACGTGCAACGCATTTACGCACTGCGGGTGCCCGCGAGCGCGACGGTACGTGATGCGATTGAGCGCTGCGAGGTATTGCGTGAGTTTCCCGAGATCGACTTACATCGACACAAAGTCGGAATTTTCGGCAAAGTGATCAGGCTTGACCAAACCTTGCGAGACGGTGACCGCGTGGAAATCTACCGGTTGCTCATTGCCGACCCTAAACAGGCACGCAAGCAGCGTGCGGCGCAGGGTCTGAAAATGAAGAAACAACAGGAAGCACGGCGGCGCACTTGTTAATTAACATAATATACATTATGCGAAGTTTTAGATGTCCAGTTTACGCGTGTCGTCCCAATCCACGTCACGTGCATAGTCCAAACCTTCGGGTGCAATTGTTTTCAGGTATTTTTTAGTGATCGGATCCTGATCCATATCGATCAATGCTTCTTGTACTGACTGTACAACGTCTTTGGGTACGCGCGCGTGTGCGGCAAATGCCTGTGATGTGTAACCTTCGGACGTCCACAGCACGCGTAACTGTTCGCGGAATTCGGGTGCAGTGTTGTTGAAGGTTCGCAGCACGCCGCCGCCTGCGGTGTAACGGCCTTGCGCAACGCCACGATACACGGCGTCGTGTGCTGCCATCGGCGAGATTTTCACGGTGATTCCGTGTTCGCGCAGTGTTGCGCGCGCCAGCGTGTCGGACGCGAATGCGTGGGTGGGTACAGCGAGCTCTTTGTTGTTCAATTCGTCCAGCTTTTCAATCGGACTGTCTTTGCGCACCACGATGATGCCTTTAAGTTTAAGGTTGCGCGCACGGGCAATGGCGCTGTAACCATCCTGGTCTTGATATTTAACGTAGTCGGTCGGGCTCATGTATACGAAATCGTATTTTTCCTCGGCTAGACGTTGAGAAAACCGTGGCATGTCGCGCGTGGTGGCGAAGCGGAATTTTTTTCCGGTGCGCTCTTCCAGATAGGCAAGAATCGGCGTCCAGTCTTTTGCCGTGCGACTGGCCGACGTCTGCGGCACGACACCAAAAGTGTAGATTTCCTCAGCCGAAGCCGGAGTGGCCAATAAAGTCAATATCGCAATGCACACCATGCCGTGCAGCTTCATGCGGAGACCTCCATCAGGGAACCCGGGCGGTTTGTAACAGCCCGGGCAGATCAATCACGGTCGCAATGTCGCCGCTACCGAGCAGCGTCGCACCTTCGATGCCCAGAATATTCGGTAAATACGGGTCGAGGGCTTTGACGATTACATCCTGGCTGGCCAAAACCTGTTCCACGAACACGGCGCGCAAATCACCCGTACTGTCGCGCACCAATAGCGCAGGACGATCCGTGTGTTCAGGCCACTGGCTATCAACAGGTAAATGCAGCAACCGTTCTACTTCATATGCATCGTACGTCTCTGCGCCCACGTGATATTGCAGGTGATCGCCATCAACATGCACCTGCCCTGAGCCAACGTACAGAATCCGTTCGATACTGCGACTTGAAATTGCCAATACCTGCGCCCGCGACTGCACCAGCAGTGCAGGCATTGACGCCGCAGTCGGCGAAATACGCAATTCGACGGCGACCGCCTCTTCAAGATGGCGCGTAATGTCGCGCAATTTATCGCGATATTTCAGTTCCGGGTATTTTTCCAATTCATTGAGCAAGCGCAGCAGCTCGTCGATGACGCTGGCGGGCAGACGCAACATGACCGGGCTCTGTTCGGTAACCACGGACGGCTGCGCCTCAAGATGGGTTTGCGACTCACGCGACAAAAACGGCATGGCCACGATCTGCGCCGTCGGTGTGCGCTCCTCCGGCACGGCCTTGATTTCGATGCGCGACGCAGTCGGCGTGGTTGCGTCCAGCAGCAAATACTCGCGCAGGCTTGCGTACTCGCACGCGGACATGGCCGGGACAAAATGCCCGTGTTGATAAAAATTCAGCAATGCATCCACCACTTCAGCACGATCCGGCGTATCCAGATAACGCGCCAGCAGACCGGCCCAGATTTTTATTCGCTCGCGCCCGGTTGAGTTGAGCTGGTGATGCGCATCCAGATATTTAATCAAGGCGTCATGACACAACAGGCAGCAGTCCATAACGCCGATCAAATCAGAGCCGGCGGCTGAAATACCCAGCAGCTGGATGCGATCCGCACATAAACGCAGCGCCTGAGCATGTTCGGCGGCCGTGGTTGCGGGCAGATCGGCGATGCTTGCATATTCTGCAACGGTATCGAGCAATTCATGTTGCAGCAAATAACGTACGGATGCTGCATTTGACGCAACCGGCCTGGTGTTGACAGAGGGATGCTGAGCCGGAAGTGTGCGCATCACCGGTAGTGCGACGACGTTGTTTTCATGCACGACCGGCGGCGTGTGTGCGGGTGTCAACAAATTGCTGCGCAGAGTCCGTGCATCGTGTTCACTGAGCGCGGTGTTACTGCGGGCATGGGCAATCAGTTCATCCACTGCCTCTTCAATAACCGGTGTGGTCAGACACGACAGCAACAATAACGGCCAACGTTCGAGACGCTCCCACTCCTGCGGGGTCGGCGCGACATCGCGCGTTAACAATGCACGCAGATATTCCTGCTGCTGCATGCAGACATCATGCAACCCGATACGGTCGCCCTGCCCTGCCAGCAAGCGAACACGCAGGGTTTTTTTAATGTACTGCTCGAGTTGTTCATTCCAGTCGGCACGCTCCGGCGACGCTTCCGTACGCCGCAAAAACTCGTAGAGATTCGTAATCAGCTCCGTCAGTTCATGGATGATGTTGTCCAAAAGTGTCGGCATGCGCGTGTTTGCCATTTATCCTAGAAACCTCAGTTGGACGGCCTGCGGAGTGCGACCCGTTGGGTGCAGGGCAAGGCGCAACGAGCGAGGAATAGCGAGCTATTCCGACGAGTTGCAACGAAGTCATGCGCCCAACGGGGCGTGCTCCGCAGGCCGTAGCGGGCCTCACCCTCGGGGTGAAGCCTGTAAAAACAAAAAATATCAATACCTGTGCACACTTGCTTATCCCTTGTAGCGGTCAACTGAGGTTTCTAGGATTATGATGCGCGCCGTTGCTCGTCGGTTGTTGCTGTATCACCTGGAAGCGTAAAGACCTGAACGGCGTACAACAGCCCTCTTGAGTATTGCACCAAGCGCCGCGTGTGCTGTGTTTGCTCCTGCATCTGCTCGCGGGTCTTGTGCGCGGCAACCTGCATGATCTGCACACGCTCCTGGAATTGGCTGCTCAACAGAATCTGCTCGGCCATGTCCGTGGCGATCCGGCGTACCGAATCTACCAGATGCGTCATGCTGTTCCGGGTGTGCAGCATATGTTCTCCGGCTTGCGCTGTCAGGTCACTGCCTGCGGCCACCTGCGTGATGGCATTATTAATTGTCATCACCGTGTCACCGGTGTCCGATTGCAGGTCTGCGACCAAGGTTGCGAATTGTTGTGCGACATCGCGGGTGTGTTCCGCCAAACGTTGCGCTTCGCCCGCGACCAACCCAAAACTGCGCCCGGCTTCACCTGCCATGGCGGCGTGCATGTCGGCGTTCAGGGCGAGAATGCGCGTGCGTTCGGCAATGCCATTCAGCGCATTGATTGCGCGACCGATGTCCTGCGAACGTTCACCCAGCTGATGGATGCGTTTCCCGGTTTCGTGAATGGTGCTACGGATCCCGCTGAAGGCATCAACGGTATGGGTGATGGATTGCAGCGCCGAATGCGCAGTTTCGATGGTGTCTTTGGCTGTTTGATTGCAGGCCTGCGCCAGCCCGGCAACATGATTGAAGGTTGCGGTGGCTTGCGCCAGCACCTGCGCTGTTGTATCGGTTTCACTTTGTTCGTTCGCGGCTACCGCAATGACGACATCGGATTGCGTACGTACCATGACCGCCGCCTTGGCCACCTGTTCGGCGATGCGGCGCACATCAATCAAGGCCTGCCCCGTTTCTCCGATGAACCGGTTCAGCGTGTCGGCAACCGCACCGGTGGCGTCTTCACTGACCTGGAATTTTACCGTCAAGTCGCGCCCGTCCAACTTCGACACGGCGTGTAACAACGCCAGCATCGCGTCGTTAAGTTGCGCGTGATCCTGCTGCGCCTGCATCACCCGCTCGTTATGCGAGTGGTCGATGGAGCCCATGATGGATCGATACACCAACAGGCCCAATGCACCGGTCGCCGCAACACCTAATAGGATGAGCACCACACTACCAAAGACATACGCCCAATGACGGGATGTGGATGCATTGAAAATCTCTTCCGACTGCAATTGCTGCTGCGCAATCCGATCATTCAACCCGGTGATGAACGGCGTCACCAAACGCTTTAACTGGGTGTCCTGGTAACTTGCCAGCCGGGTTTTGTCCTGTTCCGAAAATATGTTTTCCAGATCTGTAAATGACAACATCAGCAACCCGTAGTGTTTGGCCAGCGCATCGCGCAATTCGCTGATTTCTTCCGCTGTCATGTCGGCCTGATATTCATCCCACAGACTCGTCATCAAGTTTCTGGCCGCCAATACCTCCATCTGCGCCTCATCCCACGCCATGCGCCCAGCGGCGGCGTCGCTGAGCGTCGCAAGCAAGTCAGTACGCAAAGCGTCGTGCATCTGATTCAGCGCAACCTGTTCGATCAGGTGTTTATTCAACTGTGCCGCGCCGTGAACCGCCGCCCGTAAACCCTGTACCGCCGTCAGACCCAGCGCAATTAAAATCAGCGTCTGCACCGTCATCAACAGGATCAAGCGCGGCTTCAGTGGCAAGCGATTCAACATGGCACACTCCAAATGGCGTTTCGTTAGCGCGAATCGACCGCCGATAAACGCGCGAGGAATTTTTGATGATCAAATTCCCACCACTCACCACCCAACGCATGTAATCCACGGCCCAGAAATGGGTGTAACGCAGGCGCCGGTGGCGGTGTGTGCACCGGCGGGCTGCCGAGCGGCACGGGACTGGGCAAGCCGTCGATCACCAAACCTGCGCGCACCTCTCCCTGGTGGAGCACCAGCACCGTGCATGTCTCGCGCTGCGGCATCTGCATGCCGATGAACTTCCATAAGTCAAATACCGGCACGATATTGCCTTGCACATTGGCCAGACCCAGCAACCACTCCGGAGCCTTGGGCACCGGAAAAATCACCGGGTCGATGATGACGTCGGCGAGCACGTGCTCGCCGACCAGGAATCCGCATCCGGCCAGGCGATAGCCGTAGCGACCAGGCGTGTGTACGTTATGCGCACCTTCGGGCGAGCGCGCCTTGCGCGCATCAATCGCGATGATCCGCGCGGATTTTTTTTCGCTGTCCGCCATGCGTTTATCCCAGCGCCTGGGTGTTGGTAATTAACGCTAGCCGGTTTTTTACCGTGGCCTGAAATGTTTGGCGCGCCACCGGCTTTACCAGATAAGCATCACATCCGGCCAGTGCGCCACGCAGCTTGTCGCCGACGCTGGCCTGGCCCGACAACATTACAACGGTGGTATTGGGAGCCTTCGATTTGATGTGTTTGCAGATTTTAAAACCGTCCCAGTCGGGCAACACCACATCCAGAAACGCAACCTGGTAAGTATGTTTGCCGATCATTTCAATGGCTTTACGCGCACTCGGAACGTAGTCAACCTCGGCATCAAATTGCCGCAGTTCGATTTCCAGTTGCTTGCACACCGCAGGATTGTCATCCACCACAAGTACCCGTGGTTTCAAGCGCGTCACCGGCCCGGGCATTTCCGTACGAACCGGTGTTTCATCGGGCATTACCAATAGGTCGAGCGGCGAATCGGCAGCGGCGTTGTTGCTTAACAGCACGGCATCAATCAGCGCAGCAACGTCGGCGCCCTGTGATGCCGGAATTCCCGGAGCTGCAAGGTTGGCGGGATGTTCCTGAGTTTTATCCGGCGCGATCACAAGTTTGGCGACGTGCTGTTGCGCGGCGGAAAACGGGACAACCACCGATGCGAACACATCGTCGAGCACCGCCAACACCCGCGTTGCGATCAGCGGGCGCAGGATCACCGGAGCGTCGATGCGCGGCGCCG